>CAIOOC010000255.1 GCA_903859795.1 uncultured Bacteroidia bacterium | reverse complement strand
ATTATTTGGTATATCTACGCCAACTATACGAGCCATATTCTTATACGAATTAAAAATCTTACAAAATTAACATATTATCCCTGACGTTGTTTAAACTTAGGATTTTTTTTGTTGATAACGTAGAGACGCCCTTTGCGGCTAACAATCTTACAATCTGCACTACGTTTTTTAATAGATGCCCTTACTTTCATATTCCTACGTTTTAATTTTTGTATCTGAAAGATATTCTCCCTTTACTCAAGTCGTAAGGAGACATTTCAACCTTTACCTTGTCACCAGGCAGAATCTTGATATAGTGCATGCGCATCTTTCCCGAGATATGGGCTGTGATAACATGACCATTCTGCAATTCCACCCTGAACATTGCATTTGACAATGCTTCAATTATGGTTCCGTCTTGTTCTATAAATGCTTGTTTTGACATAGAAACTTATTACTTCTCCAAAAATCTTTGTAATGTGTTGAATAACTTCAAAATTCTCACTTTTCGCCTTGCCAGGCGATTCAAAAAACGTCCACAAAATTAATAAGAATACAGTTATCCTGGAATAACCTGTAATAAGAGGTACAAACGACAGTAATGCCGCATGTTTCGCTTTGCCGCGCTTGTATGCCAGCAGATTAATGGCAAACAATCATAACGAAACAGAGTCCATCTTAAAACGTTGATTCTTAAAAATCTTTCACAGAACGCATCAGAATAATCCTTTTAACTTGAATTACACCTGATTATATAATGCTTTTCAGCTAACTAGCAACATAAAGACAAAAAAGAGATTCCCTTGATTAGAGGAAAAACCCGATTAAGCCCCGGTACGACCTTTAATCCTACCCGATTTCAATAGCCCGTCGTAATGACGCATCAACAAATGACTTTCTACTTGTTGTAATGTATCAAGTATAACACCAACGAGGATCAGTAATGATGTTCCCCCGAAGAAATGTGCAAAACCTGAATTTACACCCAATATCATAGCAAATGCGGGAAGAATAGTAATCAGTCCGAGAAATATAGAGCCCGGTAAGGTGATTCTTGACATCACGGTATCGAGATATTCCGATGTTCTCTTTCCTGGCTTAATTCCCGGGATAAAACCTCCGTTCTTTTTCATATCATCCGACATTTGGTTAGGATTAACTGTAATGGCAGTATAGAAATAAGTGAAGATTATTACCATCAGAAACATCGTAATATTGTAGGCAAAGCCAGTATAATCAGAGAATGACGACATCATCCTGCTCATTGTTTCTGATCCAAACAAACCTGCAAGGCTGATTGGAACAAACATGATAGCTTGGGCAAAGATGATAGGCATAACGCCAGCAGCATTAACCTTTAACGGTATATACTGGCGTACACCGCCATACTGACGGTTTCCAACTATTCGTTTGGCATACTGAACAGGCACTTTACGTGTTCCCTGAACCAGCAGGATTGTTGCAGCGATCACAAAGAGGAAGATAACCAACTCAATGATGATCATGATAAATCCTTTCCCTTGTTCAGCCAACCGGCTTGCGAACTCCTGAACAAGTGAATGAGGAAGACGGGCGATGATACCAATCATGATAATCATCGAGATACCGTTTCCAATACCCTTGTCTGTAATTCGTTCACCCAGCCACATGATAAACATGGAACCTGCAGCCAAAACGATTGTAGAACTTACATTAAAGGAGAAGGCGCCCATGACAAATGCTTTTTCAGGTAACTGAAAACGCAGGTTTGCCAGATATGCCCAACCTTGAAAAACCAGAATAATCACCGTCAGATAACGGGTCATCTGATTGATTTTGCGGCGTCCTGATTCACCCTCTTTTTGAAGACGCTGAATATAAGGCACTGCAAAACCCAAAAGTTGGATTACGATCGAGGCGCTGATATAGGGCATGATTCCCAACGCAAATATCGATGCATTGGAAAACGCTCCCCCTGAGAACATGTTTAGTAACCCAAGAATTCCGTCAGAAGTTTGACTTCTTAACGATTCAAAATTCGCAGGATCTGGATCGATACCCGGGAGAATGACAAATGAGCCGAAACGGTAAACCGCAAGGAGCAAAAGTGTCAAGCCAAGCCGCGACCTTAAATCCTCAATTTTGTAGATGTTCTTAAGAGTCTCGATTAGTTTTTTCATCCGGATTAAAGTATTACGGTAGTTCCCTCAAGTTTTTCAATAGCCTCTTTTGCGCTTTTTGAAAAAGCATGAGCTGTTACGTTAAGTTTCAATTTAAGTTCGCCTTTCCCAAGAATTTTCACCTTATCGTTCTTGCCGGCAAAACCAGCATCCTGTAATGCCTGGAAGTCGATAACGGTAAGGCTGTGTTCTTCAGCCATTAATTGTAGTGAGCTAAGATTGACACCTT
>CAIOOC010000254.1 GCA_903859795.1 uncultured Bacteroidia bacterium | reverse complement strand
CGGTCATTGCAACCGCTACAACTCCGGAAGCCAAAGCTGCGGCTATTCGCGCTTTGCTTGCGGCACGTCCCGCAATAGCGCCAGTCCTGGCACTAGAACAACAGGACGAAATTGCTACCGATGAAGTTGACTGGGAAGCCATCAACAATTTGGAGCACAACAAACAAGTGGATAAAAACTCTTAACAATTTATAGTCATGTCAATTACAACTACTTCGATCGTTCAGGAGTATGGCGCGTTTTACATCGACGCTGGACAGAATAAAAAAAGGATTCTGACCATGCTCTCCCAGGGGCGCGAAATCACTGATTTTGCTACCCCCATCAAAACGGATGATACCATCTTCCGTCTGGCAAATGCCACCTTCCGCACGTTGGTACAACCGTTCCAGAAGACCTTCACCCAAAAGGGAGGTGTTGAAATTGTGCCGAATGAAATCCGTCAGTACCGTTTTAAGATTGATGATGAATTCATGCCGGACGAACTGTATGCAACCTGGCTGGGTTTTTTAACCCAGAAAAGTGTTGACCGCAAAGACTGGCCTTTTGTTAAATGGCTCATCGAAGTCTATTATGCCCGGCAGATCGATCAGGACATGGAACTGAACGAGTATTATAAAGGTATTTATGCTGCACCCGTTGCCGGTACCGCCGGTGCAGACGGAACCGGAATGAACGGACTGAAAAAACAAATTCAGGCAGGCGTTGATGCGCTTAAGATTAATTCGGTCAATTTGGGGGCCCTGGATAAGACAACCATCTTTGACCAGGTCGAATCATTTACCGACTCCATTGCTGAAGTTTATCAGGGGATCAAGATGAACGTATTTATGAGCCGGTACTGGTACAAAAAGTACATGCAGGATAAACGTGCCCAGGGTTTTTACCAGCGGACGTCTGACAAGGACATTGATGGCAAAATCGATTTCACGCCATTGGATGTGAAGCCTCTTGCCTGCATGGTAGGTGCCAGCGATATTTTCTGCACACCGGTAGAAAACTTCATTCACATCTCTCCGGCAACATTGACCAAAAACCAGTTTAAACTCGAAGAGGCCAAACGTGCAGTAGCAGTGATGGCCGACTGGAGTGAAGGGCTTGGCTTTGGAATTAACGAAGCAGTGTGGACCAATATCCGTCCGACAGTTTAATATTTCAACACAATCTCCGGTCAATAACCAATTAGCTCAATGACCGGAGACTCATTTTATCAATTTTTATTATAAAGACCTGTCATGATTGATTTTACAGATATTGACAAGAATCTCCCAAACGGAGAGAATATGGGTGGGATAACCCAAAAGGTGTATTTTGGATATCATGCCGATGTGGCAACGTTTCCACCCAAGCCGGTTGCACCTGCCACGCTGGAAACAGCAGCTGCGCTTACAGGTGACCTGACCATGAAAGCCGGGAAACGAATGTTTGAAATGTACTTAACCGATGATACGGGAGAATTCAAAATTGATCCCGTTGGCGAAGTTGACGGAAAGTCATTCGTTTCACACCTGACGTTATTTCATCCAGGACTGCAAAAGAAGATCATCGGGTTTATGAACGCAGCCAAAAACGAGAACCTCGTGTTTATAGTTGTTGACAGCAACGATAACAAATTTCTCATGGGTGATGCACTTCGTCCTGCCGTTTACGCTGGATCGCCCGATGGTGGCGGTACCGGAAAAACAACAGCTTCCCGTGCGGGAATGTCGGCTGAGTTCACCTACAAAACCGCGAATATCTACCTCTATGAGGGAAATATATGATACTCCCCAAAATTAGGACAGATAGTTAAGATATAAATTTACATCTTTAAAATAAAATTTATGTCAACAAGTCGGAGAAAATTCAGTAAAGAATTCAAGTCCAAAGTTGTGCTGGAAGCGCTCAAAGAGCGG
>CAIOOC010000253.1 GCA_903859795.1 uncultured Bacteroidia bacterium | reverse complement strand
CTCCCAATTCGGGAAATGGGGAATCAGGGGAATCAAGATGGACTTTATGAACCGCGATGACCAGCAAATGGTAGAATTTTATGAATCGGTAGCCCGAAAGTGTGCAGAAATGAAGATGGTGGTCGAT
Organism: uncultured Bacteroidia bacterium; assembly: GCA_903859795.1. Taxonomy (GTDB): domain Bacteria; phylum Bacteroidota; class Bacteroidia; order Bacteroidales; family Prolixibacteraceae; genus JAAFHB01. The sequence continues at coordinate 15,402 of CAIOOC010000253.1, read as the reverse complement.
TTTCATGGAGCGTACAAACCTTGCGGGTTAAACCGGAAATATCCCAATGTACTGACACGGGAAGCCCTGATCGAATTTGAATTCAACGGCGGAAATAACTGGGACAGCCCTGAACATCATAATCTGTTACCCTACATCCGCATGTTTACCGGCCCAATGGACTATATCCCGGCAACGATGCGCAATTCCACCAAATCCAATTTCCGTCCAATTGGTGATTATCCGATGGGACAAGGGACACGGGCTCATGCAATGGCGCTCTTTGTGATCCTGAGCAGCCCAATGGAAATGCTTCCCGATTCACCATCTGACTATTACAGGGAAAAGGAGTGCACGAATTTCCTCTCGAAAATACCTGTTCAGTGGGACGAAACTCTTTTGCTGAAAGGCAAAATCAGTAAATTTACCGTGATAGCCCGAAGATCAGGTGAGAAGTGGTTTATCGGAGCTATAACTAATCAGGATGAACGAGTCCTGGAGTTGTCTACCGGTTTTTTGAAACCCGGCAAATATCATATTGAGGCGATTCAGGATGGTATCAATGCGAACACCAGGGCTGAAGATTATAAGAAAACAGAGCAGGATATCACAGCCGGGGAAGTAATAAATCTGAAACTAACTGCAGGAGGCGGGTGGGTGGCAAGGATTACACCAAATATTCAATAATAATTACAAGATCCGAAAAATTTGATGATTACTATTCATAACATAGTTTTAAATTACTTCAAACCAAAAAAATTTGAAATGAATAGCAACGGAACCATCTATGATCTGATAGGAATTAAACTGTATAAAAAATATCTCCCTTCAACAGGCGATCTGGTCAGAAAATGGAGAAATATTAAACAAATTAAAATTGGAACTACCGGGCGACTTAATGAACTGTACCGATACGAACGAAAAACAAGGAATTATGAATTAAGACACATCTTCGGCGCTATGCTGTTAATTATCCTGTCGTTCCTGCTTGACAGAAAATTAACGCTATTTGACTGGATTTTCCTTCCTGCACTTAATTTGTATGTCAATATTTATCCAATTTTTTTGCAACGATATAACCGAATGCGGATTATCAATCTTTTGCAAAGCCAGGGGTATAAAAACCCATACGTATCACCTTAAATATTGTTAACTAACAGCTAAAAAACATGCCGGATCAATTGCTGGAATTCAACACAATCTTTAAATTTAAAGGGATTAATTAAATCGGACATATCATGAAAAATATTGGATTTTACGGGTTCATCCTGATTTTGACCATAATCGGGTGCACCAATAAGCTGGAAAATAAAATCGACCTTGCAGGAACCTGGCGATTTGCTGCCGATCCTTCAGATAAGGGTATTTCCGAAGGGTGGTTCAATAGGACTTTAACTGATAGTGTTAAATTGCCAGGATCAATGACGTCCAATGGTAAAGGGGAAGACATAACGCTGGCAACGCCATGGACAGGCCAGATTGTTGACAGTTCATACTATAAAAATCCCGAATATGCGAAATACCGCGAGCCGGGAAAAATCAAAATTCCATTCTGGCTGCAGCCTGCAAAATATTACAAGGGTGCTGCCTGGTATCAAAGGGATGTTACAATTCCAAAAGAGTGGAGTGATAAATCTATTGAGCTTTTTCTTGAGCGTTGTCATTGGGAGAGCCGTCTCTGGATTGACAATAAGGAAATCGGGATGTGCAACTCTCTTGGAACGCCTCACAAGTATAGTGTGGTGGATGTATTAACACCCGGGAAACACCGGATAACACTTTGTATCGATAATCGCGTCAAAGAGATCGATCCCGGTTTAAATTCGCACAGCATCTCGGATCATACTCAGACAAACTGGAATGGTGTGGTCGGAATGATTTGCCTCGAAGCACAGCCTCTGGTGAATATCAAAAATATTCAGGTATACCCTGACATTGCAGCAAAAAAGTTTAAAGCAAAAATCAGAGTCAATAATCTTTCCCCAATACCTGTCAGAACCAGTCTAAAACTGGAAGTTTCCGGAGCCGGAACACCGGCAGCTCAAACACACGATTTTCTAGTCTCTGCCGGAGAGAATATTTTGACAATGGAATACCCGATGGGCAATGAGGTTAAGCTATGGAGCGAATTTCACCCTGATCTTTATAACCTTACGGCTACCCTTGACGCTAAGAAAGCTGAAACATCCAGTACCTTCAAAACAACGTTTGGGATGAGGGAGTTTAAAGCTGTCGGGAAACAATTGCTGATTAATGGAAAGCCCACATTTATGCGGGGTACTCTCGAATGTGCAATATTTCCAAAGACCGGGTTTCCTTCAACAGATCTTAATGAGTGGCTGCGGATATTCAACGTATGTCGTGCTCATGGGCTGAATCATATGCGCTTCCATTCGTGGTGCCCGCCACAGGCCGCTTTTGATGCGGCTGATCAGACCGGTTTTTATCTGCACGTCGAATGCTCCTCATGGGCCAACGGATCAACTACTATCGGAGACGGAAAACCTATCGACAAATATCTTTATCTGGAGAGTGAGCGGATGGTTGAAAATTATGGCAATCACCCATCATTTTGCATGATGATTTATGGCAATGAACCCGCCGGCGGAAACCAGGTTTCGTTCTTGACCGATTTTGTCAGTTTCTGGAAAAAGAAAGACAATCGCAGGCTATACTCTTCCGGAGGTGGCTGGCCATCCCTTCCTGTAAATGATTATTTGAGTTCACCAGTCCCAAGAATCCAGGGATGGGGGCAGGGTCTTAAAAGCATCATTAACGGTGAACCGCCCCGGACCGATTACGACTGGTCTCCCTTTATCCAAAGATTTAATCAACCTGTTATCAGTCATGAAATTGGACAGTGGTGTGTCTACCCCGATTTTAAGGAAATTGCCAGATATGACGGGGTATTGAAAGCCAGAAACTTCGAAATTTTTCAGGAGACATTAAAGGAACACGACATGTCGCAACTGGCCGACAGTTTTCTGCTTGCTTCCGGAAAGTTACAGGCACTTTGCTATAAAGCAGATATCGAAGCAGCACTTCGTACTAAAGATTTTGGGGGATTTCAGCTGCTTGACCTGCACGATTTTCCGGGACAGGGAAGTGCATTGGTTGGAGTTTTAAATGCTTTCTGGGGTGAAAAAGGATACATTTCTCCAGCTGAATATAAACGTTTCTGCAACAGCACAGTTCCATTGGCCCGGTTGAAAAAATGCATTTTTACAAATGATCAGACCCTTGAAGCTTCGGTAGAAGTGGCAAATTTTGGAGATAATCCGATTGAAAATTGTATCCCAAAATGGAAGTTCCTGGATAAAACCGGGAAAGTTGTTCTGGAGGGTAAATTGGCAGTTTCAAATATTCCGTTGGGAAATGGTTTCAATCTTGGAAATATTAACATCCCACTGTCCTCCATTACCTTGCCGGAGAAGCTGTCACTTGAGGTCTCTGTCAATAATTTTAGTAACAGCTGGGATTTCTGGGTTTATCCTGCAAAAAAGGAGGTTATTACCGGTGCCGAAAAAATCAGGATTGTACAAAAAATTGATCCGCAAACTGTTAAGTTATTATCCGAAGGTGGTACCGTTTTGCTCAATCTGAGAAAAGGAACACTTCCCAGCGAGATAGGTGGCGATATAAAGACTGGTTTCTCAACTATTTTCTGGAATACTGCCTGGACGCATGGACAGCCGCCACATACTCTGGGAATCTTGTGCAATCCTTTGCATCCAGCCTTGGCTGACTTCCCAACCGAGTACTACAGTAACTTTCAGTGGTGGGATGCCATGAGCCATTCCGGCGCAATTGTCCTGAGCAGTTTCCCATCAGAATTAAAACCGATAGTCAGGGTAATTGATGACTGGTTTACAAATCGTCCGCTGGCTCTGTTATTCGAAGCAAAGGTTGGAAAAGGGAAGATCCTTGTTTCCGGGATTGACCTGACAACCGATTTGGAGAAACGTCCCGAGGCTCAGCAATTACTGTTCAGTTTAAAAAGATACATGTCCGGTTTAAATTTTAAACCGACGGTCGTACTTGAAACTAATCAGCTTAAAAAACTTATTCTCTAAACCAGTTAAAAATCTGACATGAAAAAGATCCATTTATTTGTATTTTTAATTATTGCAATCGCAGGTTTGGTCCCTTCACAGTCATTTAGCATGGAGAGTCCTGAAAAACCCATCACCGGAGACCAGGAACTTCTTACCCCCAAACCCCTCCAATCACCCCGTATAAACGGACCCCTTGTTTATGGTTGCCGCCCGGGACACCCCTTCCTGTACAGGATCCCATGTCAGGGTGAGCGTCCGATTCAGTTTGAAGTAAAAGGATTGCCAAATGAATTACTTCTGGATATGAAGAGCGGAATAATCACAGGTAAAACTCCTGCGAAGGGTGAATATGACCTTATTATACAGGCAAAAAATTCAAAAGGCAAGGATGAGCGGAAATTAAAGCTGGTAGCTGGAGATAAGTTATCCCTTACACCTCCAATGGGATGGAACCACTGGTACGCCCATTATGACCGGATCACCGATCAGATGATGCGTGAGGCTGCCGACGTGATGATCAAAAGTGGCATGGCCGATGTGGGTTACCAGTATGTGAATATTGACGATTGCTGGATGAATGCTCAGAAAAATAGTGATCCGCTCAGGGTTGGGCCATTAAGAGATGACAAGGGAAATATTATTCCAAATAAGCATTTCCCTGATATGAAAGGACTTACTGACTATATTCACGACAAGGGATTGAAAGCCGGAATTTATACCTCACCTGGCCCCCGTACCTGCGGAGGCTTTGCAGGCGCATGGCAGCACGAGGAACAGGACGCAAAACAGTTTGCAAACTGGGGTTTCGATTTCCTGAAATATGACTGGTGTTCGTATGGTGAGCTGGCAGGGAAAAAAGTGACGCTTGAGGGTTATCAAAAACCTTACGTAAAAATGGGTAAAATATTAAAAGGACTCGACCGCGATATCGTTTTTAACCTGTGCCAGTATGGAATGGGTGACGTCTGGAAATGGGGCGGAGAAGTGGACGCACATTGCTGGCGAACCGGTGGAGATCTGGGTTTTGAACTTGATCGCATTTTCGATGTTGCTCTTAAAAATGCACAGATTGGTCAGTATAACAAACCGGGTGAATGGAACGACCCCGACTATATCCAGATTGGATGGATCGGAAATGCCAATAAGATGGGCATTCCGGAACTAACTCCGATGCCTGCTTCAATGCAGTATGCTTATATGTCGCTCTGGAGCCTGTTGGCAGCACCTCTAATTTACAGCGGCGATATGTCAAAACTGGATAAGTTAACTCTCAACATCCTCTGCAATCCCGAGGTAATTGAAGTAAACCAGGATCCGCTGGGGAAATGCGGCGAGGTAATCCAACGGAATAAAGAGTGCTTTGTTATGATCAAAAATCTGGCAGACGGTTCAAAGGCAGTCGGGCTGTTTAACCGCGGGAAAAGTCCTGCTGATGTTTCGGTTACCTGGGCAGAACTAGGAATAACCGGAGGAAAGAATGTGCGCGATATTTGGCGCCAGAAGAACCTTGGTGTTATTGATGATAAACATATTACGGTTGTTCCTGCGCAGGGAGTCGTTATGATAAAAATATCCAAATAAAGACGTCTATGTCTTAATATCTTAGAAACACAACATGAGTAAACTAACTTCTTCATTGTTATCGGTCCTGATCATTCTGCTTTTCTCCGGATGTAACCAAAACTCCGTTTTTACGGTCAAAGTATCCGACTACGGTTTGAAGCCAGGAACAGGAGAAAATGCAATTCCTTCAATTATAAAGGCAGTAAACGAATGTAAGAAACATCCCGCCTCACTGCTTTTATTTGAAAAGGGTCGTTATGATTTCCGGATAGATTCGACACATAGAAGGACCTATTATGAATCAAACACCACGAATGACACACCCAAAAATCTTGCGATTCTTCTTGAAAAATGCAACGGACTAACACTTGACGGGATGAATTCGGAATTTGTCTTCCATGGATCAATACAGCCCATTACAGTTGATAATAGCGACAAAATAACCATTCAAAACGTCAATATTGATTGGGATATTCCAATGACTGCCCAGGCCAGAATCATCGCAACTTCAGCTATAAATATTGATATTGAGATCGATACCAAACAGTTTCCATACGAAATAACGGAGGGTAAACTATTCTTTAAGGGCGAAAACTGGAAGGCAAGGCCAACAGGTTTTATGGAATATGAGGCAAATACCCACAGAATTGCAACAGGAACGGGCGATGAAGGTTGCATCAGAGGCGATTGGAGCAAGTTTTCGGCGGAGGAGCTTAAGCCGGGTACGGTTCGGTTGAACGGTTCCTTCACTCTGACTCCTGCAGTCGGGAATTACCTGATTTTACGCCACAGCAAACGCGATCATGCAGGGATTTTCATTCAGGAAAGCAGTAATGTAACACTTGAAAATGTTAATGTCTATCACACTGCCGGGCTTGGAATATTGTCGCAGTTTACTAGGAACCTGACTTACCGTAACGTAAAAGTTATTCCGAATAGCGCAAAGAACCGTTATGTCAGCGGTCATGACGACGGTTTTCATATTTCGAATTGTGCGGGGAAAATAACCATATCAGAATGCGAATTTGGAGGTTTAATGGATGATCCGATCAATGTTCACGGAACAAGTGTCCGAGTAATTGAGAAGATGAATGAACATCAGCTGAAATGCCGGTTCATGCATGAGCAAAGCACTGGAATGACCTGGGGCCATCCCAATGATACAATTGGTTTTATTGAGCATAAAAGCATGCAAACTATTTCAAAAGGGAGTGTCAGGAGCTTTGAGAAATTAACTGCAGAAGAATTTATTGTTGGGTTTTCAAATCCTGTCCCGCGAAGCCTGGTGGTAGGCGATGCGCTAGAAAATTTGAGCTGGTCACCCGCGGTAACCATCCAGAATTGCAGGTTTGAGAGTTGCCGGGCGAGGGGAATTCTGATTTCAACACCCCGGAAAGTACTCGTTGACAAAAACGAATTTGAATCGAGTGGCTCAGCCATTTTGATAGCCGGAGATGCAAACGGATGGTACGAATCGGGAGCAGTTAATGATGTTACCATCACGAACAATATATTTAAGGATGGCTGCATGACCTCAATGTATCAATTCTGCGAAGCGATCATCAGCATATATCCTATTGTTCCTGAAATTGATTCGTTAAAGCCGTTCCATCACAACATAACCATTGAGAATAATACATTTAATGCGTTTGACTATCCTGTTTTATACGCACTCTCAGCCGATGGAGTGCAGTTTAATAAAAACAGGATTATCAGATCTTCACAGTTTAAACCCTTTCATTACCGTAAACACTGCCTGACTTTTGAAGCATGTTTAAATGCTGAAGTAAAAGGAAATCAATTTGAGGGTGATGTATTGTCAAAAGATATAAAGCTGGTAAAAATGGATAAAAGGCAACTAAATTCAGATCTGAAAGAGGTTAATGAATATAGAAATTAGTATCATTTTGAAACATAATACCATGCCAGGAATCTTTGGTGGAATTTGGTTCCTTTGTATTTTGGTGGCAAATAATGTATTTTTTTTAATTTTTAAATAAATGTCATCTGAGCTGAATAATACATCAATAAATATAGAAAACCAGGTTAGAGCCTGGTACGAAAACGTAATTATTCCCACCTATGGAATAGGAAAGCCGGAGAAAAATCCGATGTTTCTCGAGAAACGTGTATACCAGGGTAGCAGCGGTGTTGTTTATCCGCATCCGGTCATTGAAAAAATTCTTGATGAAAAAAAAGATAAAGAATGGAATGCCATTTATCTTGAGAACCAGTATCTCAGAATAATGATTCTACCTGAATTGGGCGGTCGCATCCAGATGGCCTACGATAAAACCAGTCAACGCCATTTTGTATACTACAATCAGGTGATTAAACCCGCGCTGGTCGGATTAACAGGTCCCTGGATATCCGGGGGAATAGAATTTAACTGGCCGCAGCACCACCGTCCGTCAACTTACCAACCAGTCGACCATTGCATCGAAAAAAATGAAGACGGAAGTATTACAGTCTGGTGCAGTGAGCTAGAGCGTATGTTCGGCACAAAGGGAATGGCGGGATTCACTCTTCACCCGGATAAAGCATACTTGGAAATAAAGGTTAAGCTATTCAATCGATCTGACCTGCCCCAAAGTTTCCTTTGGTGGGCAAACCCCGCTGTTAAGGTCAACGACGACTACCATTCTGTTTTCCCTCCTGATGTTAATGCGGTTTTCGATCATGGGAAACGTGACGTTTCGGAATTTCCGATTGCAAAGGGAACCTATTATAAGGTCGATTACTCACCCGGAACCGATATTTCGAGGTATAAAAATATTCCGGTTCCAACTTCTTATATGGCTGTTGATTCCAAATACAACTTTGTCGGGGGATATGAGAATGATACTAAAGGTGGACTTTTACATGTTGCGAACCATCATATATCACCGGGCAAGAAACAATGGACCTGGGGTCACAGTGATTTTGGCAAGGCCTGGGATCGAAACCTCACCGACGAAGATGGTCCTTATATCGAACTGATGTGCGGGGTTTTCACCGATAATCAACCCGACTTCTCATGGCTGATGCCAGGAGAGGAGAAGACTTTTTCGCAATATTTTATGCCTTACCGTGATTTGGGAGTGGTAAAGAATGCATCCAAAGATGCGATGGTAAACCTTGAATTTCAGAACGGGAAAGCTAAGATTAGGGCATATGCAACAGCTGACTATTCTTCGGCAAGGGTGGTTTTAGGTGCAGGAGACCAGATCCTGTCAGACGATGAATTTGATTTTCATCCTGCAACTTCTTATGCAAAAACGATCGAAATACCTGGAGGAATTGATCTACAAACAATCGAAATTAAAGTTTTAACATATTCCGGAAAAACCTTGGTAAGCTGGCGACCTGAATCCGGGGAGGAGAAGCTAATCCCGTCAGCCGCTAAAGCAGCAAGACTTCCTAAAGATATAGACAGTAATGAGCAGCTTTACCTTACCGGTTTGCACCTCGAACAATACCGGCATCCCACTTATAATCCATGCGATTACTATCTTGAGGCTCTCATTCGAGACCCGAAAGATGCACGATGTAACAATGCATTGGGTTTATGGAATCTTCGACGTGGGCAGTTCGGAATAGCTGAAGATTATTTCAGGAATGCCATTGCAACGCTAACTGAACGAAATCCCAATCCGCTTGACGGAGAACCCCTTTATAACCTTGGACTAGCCCTTAATTTTCAGGGAAGGAAAGACGAGGCTTACGATGCCTTCTTCAAATCGGTTTGGAATGCGGCTTACATGGAAACGGGCTATTTTGAACTTGCCAGAATCGCTTCGGGAAACCAAAAATGGGAGGAAGCATTGGATCTTGTTGACAAATCCCTGATCAGGAACTGGCATAACCATAAATCACGGCAATTAAAAGTGAGCATTCTGCGAAAACTGGGCCGTATTTCGGAGGCGACCAAATGGATCGAAGATTCGCTGCAACTCGATAAATTTAACTTTGGAATTTTATTTGAACAATGTTGTCTTAACCCTGACACGTTTGAAGAATTAACTTCATTGCTTCGTGGCAACATTCACAATTACATCGCATTTGCCCTCGATTTTGCCTGTGCCGGACTATTTGATGAAGCGATAAGTCTTATCCAAACCGGTATCAGTGTTCAAAAAGAAAATCAGGTTTACCCGATGGCATTTTATTATAAAGCCTGGTTTGAGTTTCAAAACGGACAGGTACCTGATTCCCTTGATTCCTTAAAAAATGCTGTTGTGGCTTGTTCCGATTATTGTTTTCCGAATAAACCTGAGGATGTTGTAGTATTGGAGTGGGCAAAAAAACAAAATCCTGATGATTCTAAGGCGCCATATTATCTCGGCAATTTCTGGTACAATGCACTTCAATATAAAGAAGCTGTTAAAAACTGGGAACTTTCGCTAAATCTGAATGACCGGTTCCCTACGGTTCGCCGCAATCTCGCTCTTGCCTACTTTAACAAATTAAAAGCAACTGAAAAAGCATTGTCAGAACTTGAAAAGGCTTTTGCTTTGGATCAAACAGATTCCAGAATATTGATGGAATTGGATCAATTATACAAAAGGCTTGAATATTCTTCGGATTTCAGACTGCAAAATCTTGAAAAACATCTTAACCTGGTTCTTGATCGGGATGATCTTTACCTGGAAAGAGCTGCACTCTGCAATTCCCTTGGTCTTTACGAAAAAGCATTTGAACTTATAATCGTACGCAGGTTCCATCCATGGGAGGGAGGCGAAGGGAAAGTCACCGGACAGTATGTCTTTAGTCTTACCGAACAGGCCAAAAAGGCAATCAGCTTAAAATCGTACAAGGAGGCTGTTGAATTACTGCTCATGGCCCGTCATTATCCCGAGAATCTTGGTGAAGGAAAATTATTTGGGGCGCAGGAAAATGCAATATATTACTGGCTGGGATGTGCCTACGAAGGACTGGGATTAACTGAAAAAGCCATTGAAAGCTGGAATGTTGCTTCCGCAGGAATGAATCAACCTGGAACGGCAATCTTTTACAACGATCAGCAATCGGATTCAATTTATTACCAGGGATTGGCGTTGAACCGTTTGGGAAAAAAAAGCGAGGCTAAAGAACGTTTTGAAATGTTGATCCATTTTGGAGAAATACACCTCAACGATGAGTTCAAACTCGATTATTTCGCAGTGTCACTGCCCGATCTGCAAATCTGGGACGACGATCTTTCCAGGAGGAATAACAAGAATTGCCAGGAGCTTATAGCTTTGGGGAAGTTGGGTATGTCACTACGCTAATTTGAAACCTTATTCCCTGCAGGCCAGTTATCTGGTATAACAATCACCAGTTTATCTTACAGAAATAGTAAAGCCGTTCCAAATCAGTATGGAACGGCTTTACTGTTAATGCAAATGGCTAAGATAAACTATTGTGTGACCGCTAATTTTACAGTAATTATTTTCCCGTTCCAGCTTAACACGCAAGGATATAACCCGGTAGGCAGTAATTGATCGAAAAGTACCGATTGGGTAACCCCAGCCTGAACATCTGCATTATAAATCTGCATTATCCGCTGTCCCGTCATCGAATAAATATCAAGTTTAACATGTGCATTTTCTCCAATCCTGAACTCGAAGGTTGCCAAACTCTGTGTAGGGTTAGGAAAGACTCTGAGCTCACAATTCAGATTCGGATTATCAGCAATAACCGTTGGTGAAATAGCAGAAATACTATCCATTTTCAGCCTGTTTGGTATAACTGTAATATTCATTGTTCTGGGAGGACTTAAACCACATCCATTTGAAGCGTAAACGCTTAATATACCAGAAGTGGCAGTATTAGAAAAACCAACAAGCACTAAATTTGAAGTTCCTGAGATAGTTGCTCCAACACCTGAATAACTCCAAACATAAAGATCTCCTGTAACTTTAGGCACAGAATAAATTACATTCCGTTGACCCTGTCTTACACTTGATGCAGACAAATTAAAGTTTGAAGGCTGACTTACACCCGCACTTACAGTTACCGGAGTACTTGCCGAATTTGAGCAACCACTTCCATTGGTTACTGTATACCTTATTGTTGCAGCACCCGTTGATATACCCAATACAACACCCGATTCATTTACTGTTGCAACACCGGTATTTGAACTCGACCAAACACCTCCTGACGTGATTTCATACAGATTGGAAGTATTCCCGATACAGATTGTAGTGATTCCGGTAATTGTAGCAGGAGCTGATGGTAATGGATTGAGAACGATTATTGCACTGCCGGTCATTGGCACTGAGGTTACAGGCAATAGTGTCACTGCTGATACGGTATAAGTCCCAGGTAAAGTTTTAAGGCCAAAACTAATGGCTGAGCCAGTACCCACCAGCACATTTCCAACGCCATGACCATTAAGTTTTAACTGGTATAAAGTACCTTTTTTAGAACCGCTTAAACCTACAGCTACACCAGTGCCTCCGGCACAAAAACTGCCTCCCCCTGTAACGGCATAAACCGATGAGCCTGACGTGACGATGGCACTTCCTGTCATGGTCCTGGTGCAGGAGGTCGTAGTATTTGTGGCAACAATGGTATAAGTCCCCGCAGCTGTCTGTATTCCATAACTGAGAGCTGATCCTGTTCCGGGGAGCGGAGAACCTGTATTTGTAGTTCCATTGACAAGCTGATAATTGACCCCAACCTGGGAACCTGTTAACCCTACTGCAACTCCAGTTGCCCCGGTGACGGTGAATAAAGCTGGTAAAGCTGGAAGCGCGTTAACCGTTAAGGCCGTTGGTCCTGATGTACAATTAAATGAATTGGTAGTTGTTAAATTATAATCACCCGGACTTAATCCGGCAAATACCCCCGTTGAATTCGTCTGTGTTGCTACTGCAGGGGAAATCCCTGTAAGGTGGAAGGAAGTTCCGGCACCAGCGGCAGGCTGGATTACTGTGATAGTTCCTGTATTTAGGGAGCAGGTAGGCTGGGTAATACCCGCTGTTGGCGCAACAGGTGCATTAAGATCTTTTAAAGTAGCAGAAACACCTGCTGCTGAAGTGCATCCCGCAACCGAAATTTGCAGATCAGAATAGGTGCCGGCTACCGCTGAAAGGGTTGCAGTACCCGATGAAACCACCACACCAGTGAAAGTTCCGGAAACATACGAAATTGAATAAGTATTATCCGGAACGTTTGTAAAGTTCAAAACGATCGATCCATTTCCGCCACATGTCGCCGGATCAGTTAGAGTACCTGTACTTATTGTGGGTGTGGCTGGTTGCGAATGAATTGCGGCACTCCCGGTAGCCACAGAGGTACACCCGGTGGCATTTGTTACAGTAAAAGTATAGTTTGTCGAAGCTGTCAGACTGCCAAAAGTATAGGTTGAGCCATTCCCATCGACAGGTGACCCTGAGGATGGGGTGATCGTCCAGTTCCCGGCGGGTAATCCGCTTAAAACGACACTTCCAGTTGGTGTAGAACAGCTTGGTTGCGTGATTGTCCCTATGGAAGGTGGCGACTGAGTAGTAAGGGAGACTGTAACCGCTTTGCGATCTGTACTCTCGCAACCACCAACGGTCTGACTGGCATAATAAGTAGTTCCGTTAACCAGTGGTGCAGTCCCGGCGATAACACTCCCGCCGGATAAAGCTGTGTACCAGATAATTGAGGTGCCTGTTACCAAAAGATCAGAAACCTTTGGCGAACTGGATAAACAAAACGACTGATTTGAAGTTCCGCCTGGCGCTGCAGGTTTTGCAGGCGCATCATTGATTACAGCATTTCCGGAAGGGCCTGAGGTACATCCGGCTGAATTTGTAACGGTAAAAGTATAGGTGCCTGGTGACAGGGAGCTGAACGATCCGGTCGTTCCTGAACCATTTATTGATGTTGCACCTAAAGATTCTGTGACAGTCCATGATCCGGAAGCCGGCAAACCGCTAAGATCAACACTGCCTGTCGCAGTTAAACAGATTGGCTGACTAATTGTCCCTACATGTGGGGCGGATGGTGCAGTAGGATCAGTCAGGCTGGTATGTACCCCCGTAGCTGAGATACATCCGTTAACGGTTATTTGAAGATCATTATAAGTACCTGCCTTCGCCGCCACGACTGCCAATCCCTCCGTCACGCTCACTGCAGTAAAGCTTGCCAACGTATACGTTACGGAATAAGATCCGTCCGGAACATTTGTAAAGTGTAAAACTATACTTCCGTTTTCTGCGCATTTCACCGGATTAGTCAAAGTGCCAATAGTTATCGTAGGTGTGGCGCGTTGTGAAAGAATAGCGGCAATGCCCGAAGCCCCCGAAATACACCCTGACGCATTGGTAACAGTAAAAGTGTAGTCTGTCGAGGCGGTCAGATTGCCAAAAGAATAGGTGGATCCGGAACCATCGACAGGTGAGCCGGCCGATGGGGTGATCGTCCAGGCCCCGGACGGCAGCCCGCTTAAACTGACGCTACCTGTTGCTGTTGAACAAGTAGGTTGAGTGATTATCCCGACAGATGGGGCTGATTGGGTGGTTAGCGTCACTGTTACAGCCAATCGGTCCTTACTCTCACAGCCACCCACTGTCTGACTGGCATAATATGTTCTTCCATCGACCAGCGCTGTGGTTTTAGGGACAACACTTCCCCCGGTGGAGGCCGTATACCATAGGATTGAGTTACCCGTGATATTAATATCAGAGACCAGTGGCGAATTGGATGAGCAAAATGACTGACTTGTCGTACCGGTAGGTGCCGACTGATTACCGATTGTAATAGAGACAGCCAGCCGGTCAGTACTTTCACAACCGTTTGTAACAGTCTGACTCGCATAGTAGGTCTTTCCGTTTATTAAAGCTGCAGTGCTCAAAACCACGTTTCCTGCCGATGAAGCGTCATACCAGATAGGGTTATTTCCCGTAATTGCAATATCAGCAACTGTTGGATTACTTATAGCACAGAAACTCTGTGAGGTATTACCGGTCGGCGCATCCGAACTAATCCATACCGAGGCATCATTATCATTGCAGTCCGTGTGATTCAGACTGTAGCCAGGAGGCGGAGTAATAGCATTTGTTGCACAAACTTTTACCAGGCTGCCCGTACCATAGCCATCACCATCAGAATCTACATAAAAACTGAAAGCATCCGGCTGAGTAATGGATTGAGTTCCCAATTCGACAGTGCAATTGAGGTTTGTAGCATCCTGAATCCAGACATCGTAGGAAACTGTTACGGATGAAGGGGGTAAATTGATGAAAGTACCACCATTATCCAGATAATTATGACCTCCATCGATACTATAATAATATTTTCCGCCTGCCGGAAGTAATGAAGAAGGGCCTCCCGAAGGGGAACTGATCGTTATTGTACCGTCATTGGCTCCATTGCATGTTACATTCGTTGAAGCAACCGATGCATTCAGAATAGGTGGTCTGGTAATTTTTAACGCTGAGTTCAGTACCAAAATACATCCGGGATTGGATTTATCACTGATCTGAACATTATTGGTGGAAATAGCGATATTGGTATATTTCCCTCCATTATTCTGCCAGGAAGTACCGCCATCAATACTGTATTGGTATGCGCCAGAGCCTCCGGACGGATTACTGATTGTTATTGTCCCATCATGAGCAAAATAGCAGGTAACCTCTGTCGAAGTAACCGTTGCGCTTAAAGCAGCCGGTTGTGTAATTGTTTGAACCCCCAAATCAATTGCACAGTTGGCATCCGCAGCATCCTGGATCCAGACATCATAGGAAACTTTCGGTTTAACTGAGGAAGAAGCGGCCAATGAGGTGAAAAGACCTGATGTATTTGAGTAAGTTTGGCCCCCATCAATACTGTAGTTATAGCTTCCGGGTCCT
Organism: uncultured Bacteroidia bacterium; assembly: GCA_903859795.1. GTDB lineage: Bacteria > Bacteroidota > Bacteroidia > Bacteroidales > Prolixibacteraceae > JAAFHB01. The sequence goes on along the minus strand of CAIOOC010000253.1, from coordinate 2 downwards.
GT
>CAIOOC010000252.1 GCA_903859795.1 uncultured Bacteroidia bacterium | reverse complement strand
CCAGAAGTACCACAAACGTAAAGAACGGAGCGGTGAATTTTCCTCCAAGGAACAGGTTGGCCGCATTGATCTGCGCTTCTGATCCGGCCAGAAACCCCATAAGCAGATGGACAATAAAAAAGAGTTCGATAACAATCAGAAGCAGGTCGATTCGCCCCATGATTTTTCGCTCTTTATGATCTTTGCTCAGCATTATGATTACCGCTGCCGCTGTTGACATTCCGGAAACCAAAAAGAGTGGACCCAGAATAGAGGTATTCCAAAGCGGGCGTGCGTTAAATGCGGAAAGTAATATCCCCGTATAAATTCCCAGAATCACTGCGTAAACAGCCATAGGCCAGGCAATCCATAACCTGTATTTTATTAGCCAGGCTTCAAAGGTTTTCAGAAAATCATATTTCCAATCCCAGTTTGGGAAGACCTCCCTCACATAACTTGCCGACCATAAAATCGAAATTGGTGTAATGATCATCAAAACCCAGGCACCCCATCCCATTGGTGACTCGAGACGAATTGTAGTATAGAGCTGCCAGAAAAAAAGCTTATGTTTCAGATCGAGGAAAAGCATAAATAATCCAAAAATCAGCAGAAACGGGACCAGCAACGGCGCCTTTTTGACTGTAGCTGACATCTTATTCTCTTTGCCAAGAATGGTAAATACTCCGGCAAAAAAGAGTATGCCGGCGGCTACTCCGCCCAGGAAGAGGTAGATGGGAATCTGCCAGTGCCAGATGTTCAGATAGGGGTCAATATTGGGGATGTTTCGCCCGCTAGCAAATAATTCTTCTTTCATTTTTTTTATTTTTTGCAGGTTTAAACCAGGTAAAATATCTGAGGTTTTGTGCCGGCTTCGGGAGCCAGTGACTTGAATTTCCGGTTTTTCAGTACATTCACAATTTTTGAATTCTGATCGTCCAGATCCCCGAAATACATGCAACTTGTGGGGCACACACTTACGCAGGCCGGATTATTACCCTCGCGTACCCGGTGAATGCAGAAGGTGCATTTGTCCACGTAACCATCCGGATGGGAATAACGGGCATCGTAGGGGCATGCCTCAATACAGGCGCCACAGCCGATGCACTTGTTATGCTCTACGAGGACAATTCCACCATCTTCGAAATGACTTGCACCTGTTGGACAGCATCTTACGCAAGGTGAGTTTGCACAATGGTTGCACCTTTCGGACCTGAGTTCAATACTTACATTGGGGTAGGTGCCATCAACAACTTCAACCACCCAGTCGCGGCAAAATCCAATCGGGACGTTATTTTCTGTCTGACAAGCCACGACACAGTCGCTGCAGCCCACACATTTTCGGGTATCAATAGCCATTCCGTACCTCATGATTTAGCCTCCTTTTTTGCTGCGTCTTTAATAAATGTGACAAAATTTCCACGCATCCCGGTGCCTCCCATTACCGGGTCGATTTTTACATCTGAAATTAATTCGGTATCGTTAACCCCGCGTCCAAAGGCGTATGTCAATGGTTTATGATGGTGTCCGAATCCATGAACGATATAAACCGAATCCCACCGGATCCGTTCAGTGATTCGCACTTTAACCGAAAAATTTGAAACCACTCCTGCCTGGTTCTTGAGAAATACATATTGATCCTTTTTCAGTCCCCAGAGTTCGGCAACCTGAGGGTTGATCCACACCGCGTTTTCCGGCATCAAAGCTCCAAGATTCCGGTTGTTGGCTGTGCGGCTGAAGGTATGCATGGGAGCCCGACCATAGATTAACCGGTAAAATCCCTCTTCAGGTTGTGGGTGAAGGGTTAACTTCGGCATCGGATCAAAGCCTGCTGCTTCGAGTTCGTGTGAATAGAGCTGTATTTTCCCGCTTGCAGTTTTAAATTTGTAGTCCGATCCGGGGGTGATATATACCGGAGTCTTCCGTTCAAACTTTTTTAAACCCATCTGCTCCATTTCATTAAGTGATGATCCCACCTGTTTGAGCTGCCAGTCGAGTACCTCCTTAAAATCTTTATAATTATAATACGGTCCCAGACCAAGCCGCTGACCGATCTGCTTCGAAATCCACCAGGCCGGTTTGGTTTCATAGAGCGGTTCTACTGCAGGCATCCTAAGGGCGAGTGTTGGTTCGCGATGGGCTGTGGCACGTAAATCATCGTGCCGCTCGAGATAGGTACATTCCGGTAAAACAACATCGGCATAACCCGTAATCTCCATCGGCATCGTATCCACAACAACCAGTAAATCGAGCGAGTGTATTGCCTTCATTAATTGTTCCTTCAACGGGATCGAAACGATAAGGTTTGTCCCTGAAACAATCCACCCTTTAATCACGTGGTTTTTTCCTTCTCCAGGAATTGAGGCCTCAATAACCGTATTTGTAACTGCTTCCTTGGCAAAGGGATACCTTCCGTTGAGTGTATCCTGCCACGACCATGCGGGTTTCGGATAAGGTGGGTGCGGAAAATCGGGAATTTTAATCCCCTCCTTAAAAAATATGCCACCCCTGTTTCCCCAGGTACCCAATAAGGCATTTAAGATAGCGATTGCGCGCGACCGCTGCACATCATCTCCGTACCAGGTGGTATGCCTCCCCGGATGAATGATTGCTGAAGGCGCAGCGTTGGCCATCTCCCTGGCTGTCTGACGGATGAGTTCCGGTTTAAGAGTCGTTATTCCATAAGCCCATTCCGGGGTATAATTCCGGACATGTACTTTCAGCTCATCGAACCCTTCGGCATATTTCGCCACATACTCTTTATTGTAAAGTTCATCATAGATAAGGACATGAATCCAGGCAAGTAAAAGGGCAAGGTCTGTTGATGGTTTTATTGGCAACCAATATTTAGATTTGCTTGCTGCGGTCGACAAACGCGGATCAACGGTGATGATTACTGCACCGCGGTCAATAGCCTCCGACATCTCCTGAACCTGCCCGTTATGCATGTTCTCACCGATATGTGATCCAATCAGTATCAGACATCGGGTATCGCGGATATCGGTCACTTCGGGACTACTCACAGATTCTCCGAACGTGAGTTCAAAACCGGTATCGCGTGGACCGCGGCATTGTGCAAACGAGGGGGCTGCAACATTATTTGAGCCAAAGGCGTTAAGCAGATGGGTAAAATACTTTCCGGAACTGCCGTGATTGAACAAAGCCATACTTTCAGGACCGTGTTTTTCAGCAATTGCCTTCATTTTTGTGGCAATGTAGTCGAGAGCTTCATCCCACGTTGCTTCACGATAGGTTTGTTCCCCGTTTTTTGTCTCACGGATCAAGGGTGTTTTTAGTCGATCGGGATCTGAGAACATCCCGACACCACCCGTGCCACGTGGACAGAGACGACCTTTACATTGCGGGTCATCAGTATTGCCGATTATTTTTTGGATCTGACCGTCTTCTGTAACATACGACCATCCGGCACATTTCCAGAAACAAACCTCACAATAAGTGGGCACCCTTCGCACTCCTCTAAAATCTTTTAAACTCCCCTTTGGTGTGGAGGCTCCTACCACCCAATTAACTGCGCTTCCGGTTAAGGCAGTGGCTCCTAATCCTACCGAACAAATTTTAATAAAATCCCTCCTTGTACGCATTGTGCTGATATTTAGGGTTTTAATGTCAGTTTAAAAGCGCATTTTTTGCCTGCGCTCATTATTAAAACCAAAAGTATTTTATTGGTTTTTGATATACAAATTGGTATTCCTGACTCCCGTGTGTGCAAGTTATTGAAAATCAATATCTTGATTTTTGTTGATTTAGATGCGAAAAATAAAATATTGGTTTAATTAATTGATAAACAGAATTATATAGGTTATTATTTATAATAATTATTTGTTAGTTTGCAATGCTTAAATAATTGAATATCAATTAAATACTGTTTTATTGATATTCTCACTATACCTTATGATATGAATCATAAAAAAAACTGACGTAAAGCATGTTTTGATATTTCGGGCAATTCATGAGCAGAAATAAATTGTTGTAGCTTTGGGTGCTTTAAGGTTGCATCCTATGAAAATACAAAAGCAGATATCCCGGAAAATATTTATTCGATGGACAGTTCGTCTGATTTTGGGAATTAGTCTGTGGATTTGGTACCGACTTACCAGGTTTCAAACCGAACTTGAAAATAAGATCGAATTTGTTCACGGGGAGGACATACCTTTAGGAGTTAGTTATTTTGGAAAGTATTATATCTTTCACTCTGAAAATTCAACCCGGGCATTTTCAACCACCTGTACACACGCGGGTTGCCGGATAGGGAAGGGGAGTGAAGCCATCCTCCAATGTAACTGTCACGGTTCTCAATTTGACGGTGCAAGTGGTAAACCGCTAAAAGGGCCTGCAATCAAACCGCTTCAGGAGTTTGATTGCAGTTTTAATAAACAATCGGGGCAATGGATCGTGAAATTTCATAGGGATCCTTCCTAAATCCGGAGTACGATGGATATAAATAAAATTAAAAAACTGATCCAATTTGATACTGCCGGATGGATTGCCATATCCGGTTTATTGATTTGCGTCTTAAGTGGAATTTTACTGGCGATCCCTTACGATTTCACCCATTCATTCGAGTCTGTCACAGGAATTCTTCTTTTCAATCCTTCCGCTACTCTTGTAAGGAATCTCCATTATTGGAGCGCACAGGTCTTCTTTATATTTACCATTTTTCATATTTACGATCATCTTAATAAATCGACTGAGACCAACATTCGAAACAGCCGGACATGGCTGATTTTGTGTATTGTTTTAGCTACGTTGGGTTATGAAATGATTTCAGGTTTTATCCTTAAGGGGGATGCAGGTGGCATTCAGGCCAGGCGGATTATTGCCTCATTGCTCCGAAATATCCCGCTTGCCGGTAATATGTTGAGTTCTGCATTAACAGGATCTGAAGAAAACTGGCAGATCATTTATATTCAGCATGTAGCCACTGGGACGATTATTCTATTTATTGGGGTTTACGAGCATGTTAAAAGAATTTGGCCTAAACCTCGCAGCTTTGCACTGATATTTGTACTCCTTCTCCTGATCAGTCTGTTATTCCGAGCTCCGTTAGGTATGGTAGAGAGCAGTCAGATAAAAGGTCCCTGGTTTTTTATCGGTATCCAGGAAATACTTCATCTTTCAAGTCATCCCTCCTATGTTATTTCCCTTATAGGAGTTGTTTTTTCTGTGTTTTACCTTATTCCCCGGATGTCGCAAAGAATTCGTCGGATCATTAAATGGTTTCTCTTTGTCGGGGGTATACTTTACCTGTCAATTACCTTTTGTGCGCTTCTTTTTCGTGGTGAAAACTGGCAATGGCAAGGGTGGAACGATTTTCGGAAATCGGATGAGAAGCTCGTTATTTTTAATCCGGTTAATTTATTTAACTCCGATAGCATCGTATTTACTCCGGAGAATCAAAAAAAGGAGGGTTGCCTGGTGTGCCATGGTACAACGACAGGTTTGTCTGAATCACATAAACCTGCGACTATAGGGTGTTTTGCCTGTCATAAAGGTGATCCGTTTACTTCGGATAAGGTTTCGGCACATCGCAATATGATCAAAATACCCGGTAATTTTTCGAATGTCAGGCAAACCTGCGGGACTCAAAACTGCCATCCCGATATGGCCGGACGGATGTTGAACTCCCTGATGACAACCCAGAGCGGAATTATAGGTGTTGATAAATTCGTGTTTGGCGAAACTCCATCGTTGAATGACACCTTTCAGGTTAAAAATCTGGGTCATTCAGCGGCCGACACTCATCTGCGTAACCTTTGTGCCAGCTGCCACCTTGGAAATGATAAGCTAACAACAGGAAATTCTGCGTGGCTCGAACGCGGAGGGGGGTGTAACGCCTGCCACCTTCATTACAACGATGAGGCTTTGAAAAGTATGAAGCGGATGCAGTCAAAGCTTCCGGCCTCAGGTTTCGGGGTGCATCCATCGATCGATATTCAGGTTTCAAACGACCGCTGCAAGAGTTGTCACAGCCGTTCTGGAAGGATTTCGCTCAATTATGAAGGGTGGAATGAAACGACCCTAAAAGCTTCAGCGGTCACCGATTCGGTTCACCAAAAGGTTTTGCCCGACGAAAGGGTTGTGGAATATGTTCAGTCAGATATTCACCATCAGAAAGGGATGGCTTGTATCGATTGCCATGGTTCGTATGAAATAATGGGTGACGGGAAGCACCAGGTTCACAAGGAGGATGGTGTGAAGGTGCAGTGTATGGATTGTCATTTGGCAGGAAATCCCAAGTCGGTTCTGGTTGCTAGGCTGTCGGACAGGGAATCGCAAATGGTCGCATGGTTACGAAAGATTGATCCGAAAAACAGCCTAGTTGTAACAGCAAAAGGGGAGTATCCGCTGATGAATACCCGGGTTGATTCATCAGAGCGTATTTGGCTTACAGGTAAACTCACTGGTAAAAATCACCTGTCAAAACCACCTTCCCCGATTTGCACCAAAGGAAAAGGGCACAACAGGTTAAGCTGCGAATCGTGCCATACCTCATGGGTTCCGCAGTGTATCGGCTGTCATAATGCTTTTGAAAAAGATACCAAAGGATATGATCTGTTGACTAATAAACAGGTGACCGGAACGTGGGTTGAATATGCAGGGATAGGATTTGCCCGGGCGCCTGTTCTGGGGGTAAGTGATAAGATCCCGGGTAAAATTGTAACAGCAATGCCCGGCATGGTTATGACTATTGAAAAGGAATCCTTTGGAAAAGGTGAGGGTACCAAATTTCACCGGTTGTATGCCCCGGCATCAGGGCACACCACTGTTCGTGAGGGGCGCGGCTGCAAGTCGTGTCATAATAATCCGTTAGCTCTTGGATATGGAGATGGGGTATTAATTTATAGAATCTCAGGATCTGCCGGTAAATGGGTCTTTGAGCCGAAATTCGCAAGGAATGAACACGATTCACTTCCTGAAGATGCCTGGGTTGGATTTTTGAAGGAGGGAAGGCTTCCCAATTCAACCCGGAGCTGGCTGAGGCCTTTTACTGTCAAAGAGCAGCAGCACATTCTGGAAGTTGGGAGTTGTCTCACCTGTCATGACGTAAAATCCAAAGTTATGGAAGGGGCGCTGGAGGATTATTCAAAAATCCGTTTGCAGCGAAAAAGAGAATGTATTATGCCAGACTGGTAATCAATTTCTAATATGCTACAGAAGGTTCTGGTTTAATATCCTCCAGGAATGAAGTTATGAACAATCTTCTTTTACATCTAAATAATCGGAAGTTGTTTGACCCAACTTCAAAACACATAATCTTATAAAGATAATTATGTTGATGTTAATG
>CAIOOC010000251.1 GCA_903859795.1 uncultured Bacteroidia bacterium | reverse complement strand
GCCCGTTAAAGACTGACCGCTCATCAACTGTTGAAGAGCTTTGTCACGCATCGACTTAAATTCTTCTGATTCCATAACACTGTTGTCTAAAGTTCAATTATAACTAATTTTTGCTTTAGACAGAGTTCATTTTACAGTCTCCGGTTAAACGTTAATTAAGAGGAAAATACTAACCATTGATAGTTAGCGCATTATTTAAATTGGTAACTTCTTTTATATTTGAAATGATTGAATCCAGATTCAGCATTAGCAAGAACATCCTTAGGTTCCCTGGTACGAATCCCAATTTTTACACTGACAATTAAGTAGTCAATTGTGAAGAAAACGTTCGTGGATTTGGAGTATCAGGCTAAACCGATGATTCCCCATACTATTCCTTAATTTTTATTTTAGCTATTTCAGTATAGTTTAAGGAATCCGAACTGCCTGTTTTTAATCCAATTTGAATATCCCGATCATTCTCAGGGGTTCGCTCCAAAAGTTTAAATTTCAATATAAAATCTCCTTTTTTTACTTTTGAGGGAATCCTGACCTTGTAATTTTCGACTTTATTTATTCCAGGTAGCCAGTTCATATTTCCCGAATCATCTAAAAAAAGATCAAATGAATCCTCATGTTTTTGTGATTCGAACCTTAACGCCAGGCCAAATAAGTTGTACGACGGAGCAACTCCTTTATTCAGCCATTCAAGTGTAATTTTATTTTCTCCCTTTGAAAATTTTTCAGGAAGAACGGCTTTAACAGGGAAATACCAATATCCACAAAGATTTGCAAGCTCACGCGTGAGGTCGGGATTGTCGCCTAACCACTCTTCCGCAAAACCGTGATAACCGATGTAAGAGGCATGCATGGTTTTAATGGCCCCGCGTAAAATATCAGCCCCACTGACTTTTAGATCAGGAATGATGGTTTCACCGTTCTTTCCCAACCAATTACCATTTTTTTTCACATAACCATAGTGCGCCGTCTCCAAAATGATAGGCTTTTTTAGGTATAATGGGTCGTAAAATTGAGGATGGCTAATCGACCATGTATTCAGGTATTGTTGAATATAGCTTCCCACCATGGGGCTATCGTCACGCAAACTCATACCGTTTTCAGTAGCATACTGATATAATTCCTGAATTTCATTTTTCGGTTTACCATACCATAGCAGGTCGTCGCAAACAACTAGTTGACTTTTCGTGTAGTTTTTAAGGTAAATATCCATATTGGCTTTTACTTCAGACATTGTTGGTACAACTTTGGTAGATGAATTAGTGTGTCCTTCACCCCAATCGCCAATGCTTCCCAAATCCACGTAGCTAACCCAGGGTTTGCCATCATACCGGTTGGCAAAAACCTGATGAAACTGGTTCAGTTTTTCGAGGAAAACAGGATCGTCCCATTTGGGTATCCACGATTTGTTTCGCCCCTCGCCCCGATCTACAAGAGTACCCATTGCCCCAGCTTTTGCGACCCAACTTGGTGTGGCATATTGCACTCCATCAACCTCTTCTCCAACGGAACCCGGATACCTGCCGGTTTCACTACAGGTTATTCTAAACGAAATCTTATAGCCTTTAGAAACATATTTTTGGACGACGCGATCTATATACGACCAATCAAACTCCCCCTCTTTAGGTTCAAGATAGCTCCATGCCAACCGAAGGTAAATATGGTCCATTCCAGGAAAAGATGCGAAAACGGAATCATTCTTAATGACATATTTGCTAATCCCATTATCGAACAAATGATGGTACCAGCCTTTGTAGGGATTTCTCAGTACACGCACCGTATCCCATTGAGAAGCAAAATTAATCGTCCGATCGTGAAGACTGGCCGATCCACAAACTGATATAATGTAAATAAGAATTAAAAAGATTCGGATTATTTTCATACTAAATTACCTGATTTAGTCTTTCCATCCACTTTTTTTCTATTGTGTCCAATTTCTCCATCTGTCTTCCGGATAGATAAAGATCAGGTTTGCTGCTTAAATCTTCATTCACTTTCTGCTCTGCTTTTTCTTCGATTGATCTGGACCCGTTGCTTTCCCACGTAGCCCTGGTTGTCCGGTTCTGTAAACTTGAATATCTTATTTCTTCCTGAAAATGTTCAAGCGTGTGAGCCGTATCAAGAAATGATCCGTGAAATGCCACCTCTTTTATTAAATCAAATGCCAGATGCTCTTCATCAATTTTGAACCTGTCTGAGAATCTGAGGCAATTCCCTATTATTTCATTATCGATAACTGCAATTTCGGGAGATATTGTCTTCGAAGTTTCAATATTTCCAATTCCCCAAACCATATTTACTTTGCTAAGTGTATGGGCAAATACGGTGATTAGTTTTTCAAATGAAGCCTGGGAATCAAGCATCGAGGAATCACTCAGGGCCCATGATGCAGATGGCAATCCATGAAACTGGGCCATCTCTGCGCCCGCTGCCTGCATTAGGGCATTCTCCGGAGAGCCGGTTAAAACAAGTGTCGTCATCATATCAAAAACATGGGCAAATCCCGAATTGTAAACACATGGTCTGCCAGGTTCTATTAGCTGGTTAATTACAATTCCACTTAAAACTTCGGCATCGGCCATGGCAAGGCTTCCGGCCAATGTGACAGGTGAAGTTGCCCCAGCCATTGGTTCGGAGTTTATCATAACCGGAATTCCATGATTTTTTGATTTAATAAACAATTCAAGTGCGGTTCCTGTCCAGGTCAAAGGACTTACAATGCTGTAACCAAGAGTAAAAAACATATTATCCCTTAATGGTTTACCTTCCAGGATTATATCAGACATTTCGATAATTGCCTCAGCCCCTGAAGGCGTGTAAATGCACGGTCTTATATGCTTTCCTGAGTATTGGGCAGTTATCTTAAATCCTGCAAAATCACGGCAGTTGGGCGGATATTCTTTCAGACTGGTTCCGACAATTCCTCCTATATTCTCAAGTTTATCGGCAACACGAACAAAATCGGTAAACTCATTTACACCAATTGGAACAGCCTTCTTACTCGTGCCCCTGACATAGTGCGTGGCATTTGAAGTATAATATATTGGCGCTCCCTTGCTTTTTACAACAGTTTCTCTTCCTACCCTATCTTTAATTGTAAATTGTTTTGGGCAAAGTGCCACATATTTATCGACCATTGTTCCAGGCAGATAAACCCTTACAGGATCAGATTTGTCGGGTATACCTCCGGCATCCAGAAGCAAACCATAAACAAACGAATTATGTACTTTAATGCCGACTTCCTCAAGAATTCGTTTACCATTTTGATGAATTAATTTCTTTTCATCGTTTGACAGAATCTGTAACATATTTTTTTCCTTTAAATTATGGTTTATTTCAAATTACCTTCCTGTTAGATTATCTATTTGTTTTTGCAGCAGAAGCAAACTGATCTCTCCAAAATAGTATTTGGAAAAAATAAACTACCCGAATTCCGGGCCACATATCAGAAACTGATTTTCTATTTTACCCGGATATGGATTATTACCTAAATACATTCTTACAAAATACCGTTGGCTGGCAAATCCGACAGATTCCAGCCAATCGAATAATTCTTTCTTATCCGAAAATATATCAAGAACAACCGGTTTCCCGACAAGTAATAACAGGCAATGTGAAATAAGAGCCTTTGCTTCTTCCAGTGTAGATGCCGATACCGGCCCGATCTGATGATATCTTGTTCCTCGTCGTCCTAACGCCAATGCAGTGATCCTGCCATCTCTTTTGACACACCAGCATTTTTCTGAATCCTCATCAATCAGAGATTTGACAAGAAACGACCTTTCTGCACCGAAAATCACACCATCCAGGGCTGCAATTTCAGGAACATCAGAAGAAAGGAGAGGTTCAACTTTAATTTCTGATTTTATGGATTGAAAAATTCCCATCGAAAGGTTTGTCATCCGGTGAATAACATATTCATCTTTAAATCCATATTTCTCATAAACCGGTCTCCCAGCAGGTGTTGCATCGAGCTTTACCGATCTGCATGAATGGAGCTGGTTCAGCAAATCTGAGAGAAGCATTTTGCTTATGCCCCTTCCGCGGAATGACTTATTAACCAGCACCATTCCAATCCAGACAATCAGGTCTGAATAATTCATCGCGGTTGCCGAACCTACGACTTGATTCTCAATTTCAGCGAGCAAACAAGTGTTTAGAGGATTTGCCACAAGTCTTTCCCAATCATCGTAAGTCTGGTTCCATCCCTCCGCAACAGATAACAGCATGCAATTCTGAATATCGTCCAACCCTATCGACCTTAATTTCAACTCTAAATTTTCCATCCTTAATTGAAATTTACGTTTTTATTGCATCCAACGATCCAAATTTTCTTTTACAAATGCATCGTCGTTCAAATGAGGATACGATCTATAAACGCGGTCGATCTCCTCCATTTGTCCAGGTGAAAGAGTCTCATTTTCGTTCAGCGTCCAGATTCCCTCAAGCAATCCCTGACGACGAAGAACCTCGTGAATACCTGTGATACAACCTGCGAAATTGTTGGCTGAATCGAAAAAAGCCGCATTGCTGTCAGTAATCTGAGCGGCAAGGGTGAGCAATGGATGGATGTCTTTCCCCGCTTCCGACCGGTGAACCAAATCCATCAGTTCTACCGCCTTTTTGGTCCAGACGGCCCAATGCCCCAGCAATCCCCCTGAGATACGTTTTGAAATCATATTCTTCCCATCCGACATTTTGAATTCGGTCAACAAATCAATCAAGATATTGTCATCATTCCCTGTATAAAGAATTACTTCACCGGCTCTTCCCGACTCAATCACGCCACGAACAACGTCCAGCGTTTGGTAACGGTTGAAAGGAGCCATTTTGATCGCTACTACATTTTCGATCCGGGCAAATTCACGCCAAAAACCGACATCCAGCTTTCTCCCTCCTACAGCCGGCTGTAAGTAAAACCCTATAACCGGAATGATTTCTGCAATTGTCCGGCAATGTTCCAGCAGTACCTCATTCGATGCTTCGCGTAAAGCAGCAAGACTTAAAAGTACTGCATGGTAGCCAAGTCCTGCAGCCAATTGGGCTTCTCTTATTGCCTGGTTTGTTTGGCCGATTACACCTGAAATCATTACAATGGGCTTGTCATTTTTTTCAGCAAACTTTGTATATTCCTCTTTGGCAAGTTCCAGAATTGGCTGGAACAACCCTACTTCAGGTAAACGAATTTCGAATTGGGTCGTATGAACCGCAACCGCTAAACCGCCAGCACCGGCATCCAGATAATAACGTATTAATGCCCGCTGTCTTCTTTCGTCCATCTTTCGGTTAGCGTCCAATGCGAGTGGAAGCGCTGGAATTACAATACCACTTTCAAGTGCATAGACCTTCGTTATATTCAATTTTAACTGCTTCATTTTTACTTTTCTTTATTCCTCTGAAATTATCATTCCTGAAGTCGAAACCAAAATATACCCGAACTTCTCTTTTCTGACGTCCGTCTCATTCTAATACTTCCCATCCCGGACTTCGAAATGGGTTTGTTTATTTAACAATCGATTATTGTCTTCAATCCAGCTGGCAATCCAGCGGATGATTTGTTCAGGAGAAACTTTAGGTTTTCCAAACAAATCGTGTGAATATGCAGCATTACTCAATAGTGCTGTCGGTGCCTCTTCTCCTGAGAATGTGGGAGTTTTACCGAAAAGCGTTCCAAATTCAAGTGCAACCTGTCTTACTGAAAGGGTTTCTGGCCCCGTAACATTGATAATATGGGCAGGTGAACTACATTGAGATAAACTGAGTAAAGAGGCTACATTCATATCGCCTTGCCAGATGACATTGAAATAGCCCGTTGTCAGATCAACTATCTGATCGTTTTTGACTTTTGCAGCTATATCAACCAGAACTCCATAACGCATTTCGACCGAATAGTTCAGTCGGATTAATGAAACCGGAGTTGCGTATTTCAAACTTCCATGTTCAAACATCCGCTCCCGCCCCAGGCACGACTGCGCATATTCGCCAATTGCAACAGGCTTGTCTGTTTCGATTGAACCACCCGATTCAACCAGAACCAATGGGTAAACACAACCTGTTGAAAAGGCAGAAATACGCGAATTCTTATAATGTTCTGCCACCATAGCAGGAACATAGGAATTCATTGCCCAAGTGAGTGACAGGTTTCCTTCGGAGCCGAATTTCATTCCAGCCAAAAAGATCACATTTTCAACCAGGGGCAAGCTTTTTACAAACTCCGGATCCAGTAAATCGCCGGCAATTGTTTCGATGCCGGAGCTTTCAATAAGGCTTTTTTCCTGCTTGTTACTGAAACGCGAAACGCCAATCAAACGTTTCGAAACACCCGCTTCATCGCATGCACGTTTGGCCATACGGGCTAATGAAGGGCCAATCTTTCCAGCAATACCCAGGAAAATAATGTCCCCTTCGAGCGTTTTGAATAATTGTACTACTTCAGCTGTTGGTCTGGACAAAAGCTCTTCCAGCTGCTGTTCATTTTCAATAATTTCTGGAAATCCGATCATAAAATTGTTTCTCCGTATTTTAAACTGATATTTTTATGCATTTTGACTGTTTCTTCAATTTTAGCCGAGTAACAAAACTCATCGGTCTGATGTGCCATTTCTGCCTGTCCGGGTCCCCAAATAATGATTGTTCCCTCCTTTGATAAGTCACACGTTAATCGTCGCATAACCACAAAACTTCTCTTTTCAGCAATTAAAGTCAGACAGTTCAATGCCATTTAAAGGAAGTCAATTTTAAATCCTTACCGGGCTGCAGATAACCAACATATTTAGCAACGTTCTGCTCATTTCAAGGTAGATTCACCGTGTTAAACGAAACGAGTTTTTTGGATAGAGAAATTACATCTTTAGAGATCATGTTTAAGATTCTTTATAAACTGTTGTTTTAGGCAAAAATGAAACGATAACTGCGCCCGTCAGGGCAAGACAAATCAGCATGATGAAACCAATAAAATAGCTATGAGTTGAATCGTGGAATGCACCCACCAGCATCGGGAAAAGCGATTCGGCCACGCTATCGGCAACTAAAATGATTCCCATTGTCCGACCTAATGCCCGGACCCCAAACAAATCGCCGGCCATCAACGGTATGATCATGTAATTTCCGCCAAGACCGATACCAAAAAGAATGGAAAACAGATAGATGCGACCCTCAAAATCAGGAATAAGCAAAAGTGGAATCGAAACTGCCACCAATAAATAAATTAGTATCATGACATATTTCCTGTGGATGATATCAGCCAGCCAGCCCATAAGTACGCGGCCAAGCAGACTGAAAAGTAAAACGACCGACATCACATGCGCTGCCTGAGTCTGAGAAAAAGTAAGGTCGTTCAGATAGTATTTAATGTGTTGGCTGATTCCCCCGACGGCTCCCATACAACTCATACTCCCAATGACAAGAAGATAAAAAAATGGACTTTTGAGAATGCTTTTGATCGGCACAAAATTTTCTTCCTTCTTTTTTTCCTCTGAATTGTGTTTGGGTTCTTTAATGAAATATACCATTGGCAATGAAATAACAACAATCAGAACACCCAGAGTCGCAAGAGCTATTTGCCAGCCAAAATGTCTTTCAAGACCAGCCGAAATCAGAGGAACCAAAGCGCCACCGGTTCCTATGCCAAGGTAGGCAATTCCCATTGCTTTCCCCCGGTTTTTGTCGAACCATCTGGAAACAAGAACCTGAGATGGCAATGGCCCTCCTGAAACATATCCCAACGCATTGAAAACCCAGAACAGGTAAAACATGGGCAGGGTACTTGACAGGCTTAAACCAACGAGCGAAATTCCCATCATCAATGCTCCGGAAATCATCATACGGCGGGGGCCGTAACGGTCGATCATCCATCCTGCAACAAACCCGAATAAAGGGCCAACAAGCAATTTACTTACAGCATTTCCTGAAGTGACCACTGCCCTGGACCAGCCGTATTGCTTCGACATGAAATCATAGAAAAAGGGAAGTCCATAATAGGCAATGCCTACAAGTGCAAACAGTGATAAGAATGCTGTGGCTACAATATATGATTGAGAACTTCGACTGGAAGTTTCCATAATTCCTGATTTTGCTTTGATTTCCGTCATTGTGGAAATTGTAAATTACATATCATAGTAACGAATTTAATATTATGTTTCATTTATTAAGTTTTTAGAAATGCTGAAAATCTTCCCGGGCCTAACATTGGGTATATCCATAGTGTTTGATAATTAAGCATTGGCCTTTTCAAGTATTGTCCAGACCATTAAAATGAAGAATAATACTGGTTGTTTTAGATTGAAGCGGTAGCCGCATATAAATCTAGATTTGTTCGTTAAGAAATTTCATACATATTGAATGATAGGTTCATTACAAATGTAATTCAAACATTACCAAAGGAACATCAATCATTATTTTATAAATAGTACGTTTTAATAATTTATTGATACTAATCTTCTGGTTTTTATCAGAAAATCCGTAAGAATACAATATTTTATTCAAAAAATAACAATATTTTAAAGGCTAACCTATCGGGATTCAGAAAATCATTTTCACATTGAGGAATTCTGATTAACTCTTGTTAATAGCAAATATGCGAATAAAGTAAAAAGGGATACAATTCAGGGGTACAGCAAAAAATTAAGCCACTTAAGTTCAGATCCTTAAGTGGCTTTTTCAGTAGCCTCACCGCGACTCGAACGCGAATCTAAAGTTTAGGAAACTTCCGTTCTATCCCTTGAACTATGAGGCCAAAATATTTAACAGCGCGAAAGTAATCTTTTTCTGTAATGGTACAAAACCAGATTATTTCGCATATCGTCTGCTAATGACGAAGAGTTACTGGTACACTCTTCAATTTTCTGGCAGCCTCAATGAGTACCTCGTCGGGCTTGGCAAAACAAATTCTTATAAGTTGGTACTTGGTTTTTTCATGTTGAAAAGCGGAAAACGGGACCGTTGCGACACCATACTCCAATATTAATCGTGTAGCAAAATCAATGTCTGGCTCATCTGAAATCTTGCTATAATCAAGTATCTGATAAAACGTTGATTGAGTTGGAACCAAATTGAATTTACTCCCTTTGAGTAACGAAATAAACAAATCGCGCTTTTTGTGATACGATTTACTGATTGATTCAAAATCAGGACTTTCTTTAAGGAACTCTGCCAAAGCATGTTGTGCCGGGGTGTTTACACTAAATCCCTGGAACTGCTGAATTTTCCTGAATTCGCTCATCAATCTCTCCGGACCAAATATATAGCCAATTCCCCAGCCGGTGATATTGAAAACGGGTCCAAAACTGGAAACAATCAATGATTTGGCTGCAAGGTCCGGAACAGAGGCAAGGCTATGGAATTTTAAACCGTCAAAAACAATATTATCAAATACCTCGTTACACAGAATAACCAATCTCGTTCCATTTGTCATCCTCCTTAACTGGTCGATATCCTCTTCACTAAAAATCCTCCCAATCGGATTTTGAGGATTATTAATAATGATCAACTTCGTTTTTGAAGTAACAAGCTTCTTTACCTCTTCCCAGTCAATCCTGAAATCGGGTAGTTTGAGATTCACAAATATCGGCCTGCCACCATTTAATTCAATAAATGGTGCATAAGATTCCTGAACGGGTTCAAAAATAATTACCTCGTCCCCTTCCTTAACAAAAGTGCTTATTGCAGTAGTCATTGCCTGGGCGGGACCTGCAGTAATCGTAATCTCGGTATCGGGATTAAAAGTTGATTTGTTTTGCCTGTTTACAAGACCAATTATTTGCTCCCTTAAAAGTCCTACCCCTTCAACAGGAGAGTAATCATTATTCCCAAGTCTCATATTCTTGCTTACCAGATCAATTAGTTTGTCCGGACAAGCAAGGTTCGACATAGGAATCGCCAAGTCTATAGCATTCATCCCTTCGGCAATTTCGAGAATTGTCGTAAGTGAACTTTTCTTGGGAGTTGGAATTTTTGATGAACCCATTTTAATATAACCAATTTCTAGGCGTAAAAGTAGTAATATTTTTTATCGTAGCATTCATTTTTCTTATCTGAGTATCAATCAAAACACATTTCTTGTAAAATATTTATTATTGAAAGATAAGTTTAAGAACCTCCATTGACTTTATATTAAGTTTATAACCAATATGAAGTCCAAAATAATCAAGAATAAAAGTAAGTAAAATATTCCTTAAATCGTGATCTGTCTTAAACTCCGGAGAATTCTGGTAATTCATATCCAACAACCTGGAAAGCACGGAACTTTCAAACTCCTTTAAAAACCATTGGTGATCGGGTGGTGATCCTACAAAATTTCCGGCAATCATATCGAAATAGAGATTGGAGGCTGAAAAATTTCGTGTCGGGGCAAATCCCAGATATCTTGATAGTTGCAGTAAAAATAAAAGATGAAAGTTGGCAATTCCGGTTTCCATTAAATCAAGGAATTGAATTGAATGGTAAAGAAATTCAAATAACTCTGGTCTGGACTCTTCCTCTTTAAGCACCCTGTGAAGCAGTTCAGCAAGAAAGAGTGCCTGTGTCGATTTTGCGATCTCATAAGGTACTGAACTAAAAGGAGAGCTGTTCTTAACCTCCCTTACCCGCTGTAACTCCCTTCCATGCTTATAATCTACTTCCATTTCCAACAGCGAAAGCTGGCTGAGCAGATTGGCCTTTACCGCTGATTTCTTAGCTCGTATCCCCTGCATAATAAACGTCATTCGGCCAAATGCTTCCGTATAGATTGTTGT
>CAIOOC010000250.1 GCA_903859795.1 uncultured Bacteroidia bacterium | reverse complement strand
ACTTTCGTGTATAGTATTTGCAGTTGCCCCGATTATCCCGGGCCTCGGTGTATTAATGACCAAGGTACTGGAATGGGCTGGAGAGGGGATGCTTTTCTCTGTGCATTTTGTCGAAAAATTACCATATTCAGTTCTTGAAGGTATCTATCCTTCTGACTTCACGCTGTTTCTGATTGTGCTTTTTGCAGTTCTTACTACACTATTTATCGTTTACAAAAGTAAAATGGCATTGTACGGATCGCTTATCTCAATGTCTGTTGCATTAGTAATTAGCAATACAAACATCTACAAAAAACTGATACAGAAGGAGATTGTGGTTTTTAACCTCCCGGGTAAGACGTTGGTTGCTCTGACCGCTGGAAGGGAAACGATATGGCTCACCTCAGATAAAAACCCCATTGCCGAAAAGCTTAAATCATATACGAAACCTTATGAAGGGTTCAGGGGGATCCTCCGATCAAGAATCATCTGCTTTTCAGATTCCACTGCTCAAAGTTCAGATACATTCGTACACAATCAAAATTTCGTGAATTTTAAGGGATTTACACTTTGTCTCCTCTCCGATCGAAAGGATACCACCTTGGGACTGCAACGGTTTCCTCACTCTGATTTGTTTATACTTACCGGGAAAAACAAAACCGACTGGTCAGGGTTAAATAAAACATTCCCGGATGCTGTAATTATAGAGAACAGAACATCCGGGTATGATATTGAAATGAGCAACAATCCAATTATTGCTTCAAACGATTTTAAATATTTTAATACAACAACGGGCGGAGCAGTACAAATTAAATTAGAATCAGCACCTGACCGGGCGAGCAAAATACGAAGTTGTAGATATTTCAGCTCGGAATAGGTCGCCAGACATTGGGGAATCAGTGATCATCGTTCGATATAAATACCATGAGGGAAATAATATCACATTTCCTTAATTGACTGATTTATTAAGAATTCAAAATAAAACTTTACGCCACTAAAACACCAAATCACTAAAAAGGCACCAAAGATATCTGATAGATGGATTTTGTGTCCAACAGTTGGAGGATAGTGTTTTAGTGATTTTGTGGCATTTTTTAAATTTAAGTTTTCAGGATTCCCGCTGAAGTATTATCTTTTTTCGTATTAATTGGAAGCACTCCTCCCATTTCACCCATCACATTGACAAGGTCGGAGCCGGTAGGAACGACGATTTTCGAGTTATCCTTCAATGAAGTCTCCATTGCCTGAATTCTTCTTAACAACTGCGCATTGCCCACAAAATATTTCTCAGCAGCTTCATTTACAAGCTGAATAGCCTGCGCTTCGCCTTCTGCCCGAAGAATTGCTCCCTGCTTAATTCCTTCAGCACGACGTATTTCTGCTCGTTTCTCTCCGTCAGCCTTGGTTTCGGTAGCAGTTGCGAAGTCGATTGCAGCGATTTTCTCATTCTCAGCCTTGACGATCTTATTCATAGTCTCCTGCACATCTTTGGGAGGATCAATCTCCTTAAGTTCGGTACGGACAATCTCGATTCCCCAGTTCATCGTCTCGTCTAAGAGTGTCCCGTGAAGCTCCTTATTGATTTTGCCACGCTCGCTGTTGGCGGATTTAAGTGTCATAGTACCAATAATATTCCTCAAAGTTGTGCGGGCCAGGTTTACAATCTGATATTCAATGCTATTTACATTATACTGCGAGTTTTTCACACTTACCTCATCTGACTTAATCTTAAAGTAAACCTGCGCATCCACCTTAGCGTTCAGGTTGTCATTGGTAATGATCTCCTGGGGCTCGGCATTAATCATCTGCTCTGTGATATTAATTTTATACATAATATCAATACCAGGAATAATCCAGTTAAAGCCATAGCCGGCAAAACGGTGATATTTTCCAAACCGTTCTACCAGTGCACGATGGGTAGGCCGGACAATCCGTATTCCTGCAAAAAAGAAAAGGACAAGAACAACAAGGATAATTGGGAGAAGTGCTTCCATGATCAATGTATTAGAATAAATAAATAGATAAAAAATGACCTTAATTAACTTATAAATATAATCATTTTTATTGACTCTTTGGATGGTTTAATTCAACATAAAACATGAGAAAAATCAGATTCCTTTCAGCTCATCGAGGGGGTTCAGGAGGGAGTTTAAACAATCAGTTAGTCACTTATTCTTTCTTGTATTATAGTGAATGGAGTCACCCCACTCACCATAGGCAATCTCTCCATCGGCAAGGGCAATCCGTGCATCAAGACACCCTTTGCACTGATCTGGCTCTTCATCGGTACACGGCTTGTTTTCATACAAAAGGTAATCATTCCGATAAAGTCCGGGTGTAATATTTGGCATGATAACATTGGCTCCTACTACAATCCCCTTTTCACGACCCATTGGATCAATAGACTGAAGAGCAGTAGTGGCAGCTATATTGATATCTTTCATTAGAATCCGAAGCGAAGCTATCATCTTTAGCGAAAGTTCGAACCTTTTCTGAAGTGGCAGGAGTGCATGACGGATCTGATATAATGGAGTTCCCGAGTGTTCAATATAAGGCCCCATACCTACCATATCGATACCAAACTGCTGAAAAAAGAGCAGATCATTTGCAAGATCTCCCATAGTCTGGAACGGCAGACCAATCATAACACCGGTACCTGTCTGGCCTTGAACATGCCAAGATGTGGGGAGCGTCTGATGTGTCCAAATTTCTCAGCTGCATCTTGCGT
>CAIOOC010000249.1 GCA_903859795.1 uncultured Bacteroidia bacterium | reverse complement strand
GCCTGGTTCATTAATTCCAGACCTAAGGAAGCAAATGACCTGAAAAGCAAGATCAATAGTTTCTTTAAAATTCTAAATCTGATTGAATATGTGATTGAACTTGATCCTAAATACAGCCAACCAATATTTTTGGAATTCTGGCGCAGGTTCAATAACGAATACAATAACCTCAACAAGCCTGTTGAAATAATTGATGATGTTGAAATTTACTTCGATAACAAGATTGGAATTGTTGCACCAGCCGAAGCGAAAGATAAAGACAAAAATAAACCGGGTGTCAAAGGAGGCTCTAACGGTGCAAATGACAATAAATACAAATACGACATTCTCAAAGTTATTGAGAAAAGGAATCAGGAAGAAGATGCCATTGAAGAACTTATAAAGGAATTTGAGGCCAAAATAGAACTGCTATTTGAGTATGTATGTACACACCGATGACTCCGGTAAACGGCTTATTGCTAAAATGCAAGCCGATGGCTTGGCGTTTGATTCAGATGAGATATACTACGATTTTGCGAAGATCTATCGTAAGTTTATCAGGCGAAATAAAAACCTTGGAGAGTTTTTTCTGAAAGAATCTTTAGACATTGTTAATCAGATTTGTGATGATTTTGAAAGAACCCTTAAAACTGAATATCTAGATAAGGAGGTCCTTAAAATGGCAGCTGACAAAGAGGTGCAATACACAAACCATCAAACAGGGCATCTATTTTTTGATACAGATGACATTTTAACTGCAGAGACTACATACTTGGAGTATAGAAATTTTGCAACTTCGCTTGGATTCGAATTTTCTAATGATGGAGTGTTTCTTAAAGGTTCATGGATACGAAAAGGAATTCAATTAATTCATCATGCAGTTAATAGTAAAGAAGCTCAGGAGATATTAAACAAAGGTAAGAAGGCGTTGGAATTAGCATATTTGGATAAAATACAGTCAGAAGTCAATAAGAATAATAGTGAGGCAGCTAAAGCATTGATGGACTCAGTCAGAGATTATCCTAATGCCGCGATTAAAATGGGGTCGCTAATTATTGTAAAAACAACAAATGATGAAATACCCAACGTCCTTATTTTGAATTTGACAATGGAACAGGTGATTGAATTGGATAAACATCCTATTTTAATGAATAACCCATTGAAACTGTCTAATTATTTAAATTCAATATGAATCCAAAAATCACAATGGGTAACGATGAGTTTATACTCTATATCCGCAAATGGCATCCGAGTTGTGAAATAATCACAAGAGATTTAGGCAAAATGATATGGAAATGGCTCAAGAAAAGAGGTGCCGTTAAAAGTCCCAATAAACCAAAACATTCGTACTGGGATAAATCAGGTAAAGTGAATAAGGATATGTTACCCGAACATGCAACGCAATTTGAATTTGATAGGTCACTATTAATTGAATTATACAACCACCTTGATGAATTAGGTCAAAAATAAGAGACTGTAAAATGAACTCTGTCTAAAGCAAAAATTAGTTATAATTGAACTTTAGACAACAGTGTTATGGAATCAGAAGAATTTAAGTCGATGCGTGACAAAGCTCTTCAACAGTTGATGAGCGGTCAGTCTTTAACGGGC
>CAIOOC010000248.1 GCA_903859795.1 uncultured Bacteroidia bacterium | reverse complement strand
CCGATAATGATCTTTATCTGACATTAAAAGAGAATAAGATTCCATGTATACGATATAATTCTCCTGAAGAAGCAATAGGCAAGGCGCTCAAAAATTCAGGAGTTCTTATTCTGGCAGAGGGCTATCCCGCAAAAACTACAGAATTTGCAACTTCACTTTATGAGCAGGCACACAATAAAAAGCTCAAAATCTATATTGAATATCCTTCAACCCTACCGGGACGAAATTTGGAAAAACCCCGTTCAGCTCTTCTGGAACGCGTTGTTGTTGCTACCGGGGCTCTTGAAGGATTAACAAAAATGCAGATCCTGGCTTTCCACGATTGCCATTATGTCTCTGTTTTGGCAGAGAATCCTCTCCTTGTGGTTAGTAAAGTCGCCGGATTTGACAAAGCGATTTACGGATTAAATAAGGATTCTACCTTCAGTGCAATCTTATTTGAAAACCCTTCAGATCAGTTACTTGTCTCAACGACCAAATTAAGTCAGTTCATAACTGCCCGTTATGCACCGGCAAAGGCCATGCAATCCATCTGGAGATATATTTTAAAATGGGTCGACAATGCAGGCATTGATTATCCTGAACTTGCATGGATTCCTGCAGTTCATCCGACTTATTTGCGATCAGAAAAACTTTCACCTGATGCTGGCCGGTTAGCAATCCAACGTGGAATTGACTGGCATTTCAAAGCAAAAATGGTTTTGAGCGGACAGGGGTGGGATGAGTATAAACAATTATGGAAGCTGAATGATTCCAATATGCACACCACGGTTGAAGCAATTGACAATGCTGCTCCACAGCAGAAAGCTGATATTGGCGATGGAAGCTTTGGCGTTCTGGAAGGAATAGCCTCAAAAATTCTCCCTGACGGAAGTCAACCCACCCGCTGGTGGCTTCGCAGTGACTCCAATGGCGAAAGTTCTCTCTCTTTTGCTTTAAGGTGGAAATTGGATGGAGATGAAAGAAGCAAATTGATTTCAGGCAACCTGCTAGACTGGCTTTATTTCAGATCAGGACTATTTCAAGTAGACTCAACAAAAGCTAATTACGGTTTGCTTTTATGGGCGCCAGGACAGGCTCAGGCACTTTACCAGGATAACGATATCAAAGCGATTCTGGGTTGCATGGGAACATCTGCAATTCTAGGAACAGACCGGTGGGACGAAGTGCTGGTAAAGGACATCCTTGGAAATTTCAGAACCACCGGCATAAACGGATTCAGGGGCGGAAGGATAGAAAACCCGGATTTACTCCGGGATGGGTGGCAAAAATACTGGAACGCAACTACAATTCTGTACCAACCTCACTATGAAGCGTGGACCTGGGCATCGTATCTGTGGCTTTATGACAAGACCAAATGGAAACCTCTTCTTGAGCGCACCCGGATGGCAATTGCGATGATGATGAAAGCCTACCCAAACAACTGGAGATGGACAAACGGAATTCAGCAGGAGCGCGGAAGGATGCTTCTTCCACTCGCATGGCTCATCAGGGTCGATGACCGGCCTGAATACCGTGGCTGGTTAAAACAGATTGCCAATGATATTGAAAAATGCCAGGACAGTTCAGGGGCAATCAGTGAGGAGCTTGGTGCATTAGATCATGGAGATATGGCTCCTGTCACATCGAACAAAAATTATGGTACAGGAGAGGCACCGCTTATTCAACAGAATGGTGATGCTGTGTCTGACATGTTGTATACCTGTAATTTCACCTCGCTTGGGCTTCATGAAGCCTATGGAGCAACGGGGGATCAGCAATACAAGAGAATGGCAGACAAGCTTTCAGAATTTCTGATCCGGATCCAGGTGAAAAGTGAAAAGCATCCTGAAGTAGACGGTGGTTGGTTTCGGGCATTTGATTACCACCAATGGGAATACTGGGGATCGAATGCAGATTCCGGATGGGGTGCATGGTCAATCGAGGTTGGATGGACCCAGGCATGGATACCCTCGGTTCTGGCCATGAGGGAATTAAAGATAAACCTTTGGAATCTGACAAGAAACAGTAAAATAGCTTCAAAATTTGAGAACACCCGCCATCAGATGATTCCGGATGAACTCATCCAAAATGTAAATTTTACACAATAAACAGAATGAAAACCAGGTAATAACTTTAAACAAAACTAAGCCAGTCAAAATTTAAAAATTGAAGAAATGAAAAGACGGAATTTCATTGAAAAATCGGTAGTCGGAACAGCAGCGATATCGCTGGGAGCAGCATCGTTACCTTTTGCTTCAAATGTCAACGGGGCAAATGATAAAATCGTTCTCGCATTAATTGGTTCCGGAAGCCGGGGTACAGGTACAATCATCAATACCTGTAAGATAAATGCAAATGTGGTTATCAAAACAATCTGTGATGTGAATGATGTAAAAGCAGCAAAGGCGATTAATTCTGTTGAAAAGGAGCTGGGTTATAAACCGCTGCGTTCGCATAATATGAAAGAGGTTTTTAATGACAAGGATATTGATGCAGTTTGGATTTCAACCCCTGAACATTGGCATGCTTTGGCTACTGTCTGGGCCTGCCAGGCCGGCAAGGATGTGTATGTTGAGAAAAATCCGACTGTCAGTATTTGGGAGGGACGCAAAATGGTTGAAGCTGCGAAAAAATATAACCGGATTGTTCAGGTTGGATTTCAAAACAGGAGTGCGCCTTATGCCTTCTCTGCCCGGGAATATATTAAAAGTGGAAAGCTTGGACAAATTGTCCATGTTAAATCATATAATATGCTTGGTGGTTCAAAATGGATGATGCAGCCTGATGCACCCGTTCCCCAGGGCCTTGACTGGGACCAGTGGCTCGGACCAGCACCCTTTGTACCCTATAATCCGGCTATCCACGACATGCAAGAGCGTGGTGGCTGGGGAAATTTCTGGGCCTACAGCGGGGGACACATGGCCGACGATGCTAGTCATGTACTCGATCTGGCACGTATGGTACTCGGCGACCCAGGTCATCCGAAATCTATATATGGCTGGGGTGGAAATAATGCTTGGGGGTCAAACCGTGAGGTTCCCGAAATTCAGACAGTAACGTATGATTTTGAGAAGTTTGCCCTCACGTGTGTCAGTGGAAATGCTACCAATTACATGAAGAAAACACCCCAGAATATCAGGATGGATCCTACTCTATTCCCCGATTGGAGAACAAATGCCACACGGACAGAAATCTACGGAACCGAAGGTCTGATGTACCTGGGTCGGCATGGAGGCGGGTGGCAGGTGAAGGGTGAAGACTCACGCCTGATAGAACAAGGAGGAGGTATATTCCCTGATGCAGATCATCAGAAAGATTTTATTAATGCGCTTCGAACCCGAAAAAGTCCCAATGGTGATGTTGAGCAGGCGCATCTAAGCGCTTCGTTGATCCATTTTGGAAATATTGCGTATCGCGTTGGAAATAAACAGCTCAACTTCGACGCGGAAAACGAAAAATTTATCGGGAATGATGCCGCAAATAAGTTGGTGAGGAAGTCCTACCGGGAAAATTACAAAATGCCGGATAAGGTGTAAATCGCTATTACAAGTTAGTGACCAGGTTACTGTACATGTCCTGAACAGTCACCTGGTCACTTGATCAAGGAATGAATTTTATGGAGAAAAGAATTTGCAACAATACTGGCCTTGAATTATCAGTCTTAGGAACGGGTTGCTGGACTTTTGGTGGAGGAACCTACTGGGGGAAACAGGATCAAAAGGATGTGAATGAGGTCGTTCATGCCTCAGTCGATCTGGGGATCAACTATTTTGATGCAGCAGAGGCCTACAATGAGGGGCGTAGTGAATCTTCCCTGGGCGAAGCAATCCGGAAAATCCATAGAGACAAGGCCATAATCGGATCAAAGGTAAGCCCCTCGAATTGTCATAAAGAGACGCTTATCAGGCATTGTGAGGAGTCCCTCAAACGGCTTCAAACAGATTATATCGATGTCTATATGCTTCATTGGCCTATCCATCCCCACTCTATCCGGCATTTTACAAATAGAATCAACATTATCGAAAATCCACCCGAGATTGATGAAACTCTTGAAGCCCTAAGAATCTTAAAAAAACAAGGTAAAATCCGCTATTTTGGTGTAAGCAATTTCAGCAGTAACCGTCTGAAAAATCTTCCGGAAAATGAGATTGTTGTGAACGAACTCCCCTATAATCTCCTTTGCCGCGCAATCGAATATGACACACTTCCGCAGTGTTTGGAGAAAGGGATAGGAGTAATCGGCTATATGGCACTATTTCAGGGAATTCTGTCCGGAAAGTATGCTTCTGTTGAAGAAATTCCGGTGATGCAGCGACGAACACGTCACTTCGACAGCTCAATAAACACGGAATGCAGACATGGAGAATCCGGAGCTGAGAAAGAATTCCTCAGTGCTCTGGAAGGAATCAGAGCAATTTGCAAAAGTTCAGGGCTCTCAATGGCTGAGGTTGCCATTCAATGGATTATCCAAAACCCGGCGATTACCTGTACTCTGGCAGGAGCCAGAAATGTTGCTCAGCTGGAAGCCAATGCAAAGGCCGTTGATCTCAGGTTGAGCCAGGAAATGAATGATGAGCTTGACATTGTAACACAACGTCTGAAGAATAAGCTGGGTAATCATTTTGATTATTACGAAAGTGCAGAAAATGACCGGACAATTTAACTAAGATGAAAATTAAAACCCAGATTATGAACTCATACACCTGGCTTTTTGCAAGCCTTTTTCTTGTGTTATCTGTTTCGAATATTCATGCCGCTGAAAATACCGGCCGTCCGGTGCGGGTTGTGAGCCTGAGCTTTTATGGAAATAATATCTCCGAGATCCTGACGATCGTAGATCAGGAAGGTGCAAGGGGAACTGATCTGATTGTTTTGCCCGAAACATGGCGGGGAGATCAACTCCTGGAAACCATTGACGGAGAATCAATCACAGAATTGTCAAAGCTGGCAAAGAAACACAATACGTATATCATCTCCCCAATCGAGCGCAAGGAGGGATATCATCATTATAATACCGCAGTATTGATTGACATCACAGGCCAGCGCATTCTCGACGATAAAAGCGAAAATATTACAATATCGCGAATTACTCTGGACCTTGACCGTCCTCTCTTTCACGAAAATTTCAATATGGATAAGTTAGCTGAACTCCTCAAAGCTCACGGCGATGAGATTGAGTTGGAGTTATCAATGCCCAGAGAGCAATGGTTTGTATTAAAGTGCAAGAAACCCGGTGTTTCAGCACGCGACTTAGCAAAAAAATTTGGAATGGAAGAGCTAAGTGATTATCAAAACCGAAGCCGAACCGAGATAGATAAAAGACGTGGATATAGTTTTACTCAAAAAACCAAAAAATGAAGGCACTGGTCTTAGAGGAATATAAAAAGTTCAATTTTAAAGATGTTGCAAATCCGGTCATTAACGAAGATGAAGTTTTGGTCGAAGTTAAGGCCGTAGGTATATGCGGAAGCGATGTGCATGGGATGGATGGAAGCACAGGGAGGCGTATACCTCCCCTTATTATGGGTCATGAGGCCTCCGGACAAATAATTGCAACCGGTAAGAATGTTTCCGGATGGCAGCCGGGCGATAGGGTTACATTTGACTCTACAATCTATAAACTCGATGACTGGTACACTCTAAACGGGCATTACAACCTGAGCGATAACCGGATGGTGTTGGGTGTCTCATGTCCTGAGTTCAGGCGCGATGGCGCATTTGCTCAGTACGTTGCAATCCCGGCCCATATCCTTCATCGGATTCCCGGGAATGTTTCATATGATCAGGCTGCACTTGTAGAACCTGTTGCAGTGGCATTGCATGCAGTCAATCTTTCCGGAATAAAATTAAACGACACCGCGATTGTGTTTGGCGCCGGAATGATCGGATTATTCCTCATTCAACTGTTAAAACAGGCAGGATGCAATGTGATTGCTGTAGACATCCTGCAGGAGAAACTCGACATGGCTAAGAAAGCCGGGGCAGATGTGGTCATTAACTCCCAAACCGCGGAGGTACACCCTGAAATCTTTAGGTTAACCCAAAACAGAGGTGCCGATATAGCCTTTGAAGCTGTAGGGATTTCTGCCACAATAAATTCGGCCATCTCGGTTCTCCGCAGGGGAGCAACATTGGTTCTTGTCGGAAATTTATCTCCTTCGATAGATTTCCCATTACAAAAAGTCGTTACCGGAGAGATTACCGTCAAAGGTTCGTGCGCCATAAACGGTGAATACCCAGCTGTACTTGAATTGATCTCAAAGGGAAAAATCGATGTCGACAGCATTATCAGCAATATCGTTCCTCTATCAGAAGGGGAAATATATTTCCATAAACTTTACAATAAAGAACCCGGTATGTTAAAAGTAATCCTTAAACCATAACAGAACACTTTGATGACGAACCAACTTAAGACTGGAATTATTGGATGCGGGAAAGTTGCCCATATTCATGCGACAGCATTAAAGGCGATTACAGGATCTTCATTTAGAGCGGTCTGTGGCCGCGACGGGAAACGGACACAAGAATTTGCCTCGAAGTACGGGGTGAAAGCCTATACAGATGTCACAAAAATGGTAATTGATGAGAAAATGGATGTGGTTACGATCTGCACTCCACATCCTGCACATTGTGAACCAGCAATTCTTGCGATGAAATCGGGGGCGAATGTGCTGATCGAAAAACCGTTGGCATCTTCCCTTGAAGATTGTGATGCTATGATTAACATATCCAAAGAGACAGGTAAACAAATCGGGATTATTTCCCAAAGGCGATTCTATGCACCTTGTCTTCGTCTTAAAAATGCGATAGTTTCCGGAAAAATCGGGAAACCGGTTTTGGGTACTGTCTTTATGTTTGGCTGGCGCGATGAGGCTTACTATAAAAGTGATCCCTGGCGCGGGTCGTGGAATGGCGAAGGAGGAGGAGTTCTGGTGAATCAGGCACCTCATCAGTTGGATTTGTTGCAATGGTTTATGGGAAGCGAGATTGAAGAGGTTTATGGTACCTGGAAAAACCTCAATCATCCACATATTGAGGTTGAAGATACCGCTTTGGCAATTGTAAAATTTAAGAATGGAGCGTTGGGAAATATCATTGTGAGCAATTCCCAGAAACCCGGAATTTACGGGAAGGTACATATTCACGGTGAAAATGGGGCTTCTGTTGGGGTTCAGACAGATGGGGGCGCGATGTTTATAGCGGGGATGAGTACTATTCTGGAACCTCCGGTTAATGACCTATGGACTGTTCCTGGGGAAGATCAAAAACTAAAGGATTGGGTAGAAGAAGACAGTAATTTCTTTAATAGTATCAATCCTGTGGAATACTATCATACACTTCAAATAAAAGATTTCATCGATTCAATTAATGATAGGAGAAAGCCAATGATAACAGGTGAAGAAGGACGGGTTACTGTTGAACTTTTTACAGCCATTTATCGATCTCAGCGTGACGGATTGCCTGTCGGGTTCCCGCTTCAGCCAGAATATGGAAAATCCGACTTTGACGGAAGAATCTGATGCTATGAGAAAAATCCCGGGCACTGATACTGTAATAAACAAAACAAGTCCGTCACAAATGCGGTGGGTCATGATCTCCTTTGCATTTGTGGCTACTGTTTTAAATTATTTGCACCGGCTATCTTTTAATTACCTGACTGCCAAGGGATTTTTGCACGATATCATTCCTGATGATTATTTTGGTTATATCGGCTCCGCCTTTTTTATCGCCTATATGATTTCAAATGGTTTTTCAGGGTTTGTGATTGATAAGCTCGGGACAAGGATCGGTTATTCGCTGAGCATGGCGTTTTGGACCACTGCCGGTATACTTCATTCTTTGGCAATGTCACCTTTTCAATTCGGGTTCTTCAGGTTTTTATTGGGAGTGGGAGAAGCTGGAAACTGGCCGGCGGCACTCAAACTTACTTCAGAATGGTTTCCGGCAAATGAACGTTCCACAGCTTCGGGAATCTTTAACAGCGGAGCTGCTGTCGGAGCAGTTGTTGCTCCTCCGTTAATTGCCTGGCTCGGATCGACCTATGGCTGGCAGATGACCTTTGTCGTAATTGGAGTCCTTGGGTATTTGTGGCTCGCCTCTTTCTGGTTTACCTATTACACCCCGGCAGAGGTTGTCAAAGAATCAAGAGCACGAATTGTCCCCCCGCGAATACTGCTTAAAAACCGCTTTGTTTTGTGGTTTACACTTTCAAAAGTATTTATGGACCCAGTATGGTATTTTATCACCTTTTGGATTGGAAGATATCTTGCCGATGTCTATCACTGGGATCTGGTAAAAATAGGATGGTTTGCTATGTTCCCCTTTATTGTGGCAGATTTTGGAAATATACTAGGGGGTCTGTTCACCCAATATATTATTAAAAAAGGTGTAGAGATACCCAAGGCGAGGAAGATATCTATTGCGATCTTTGGACTAATCATGGCTTTATCGCTCATTTTGGGTCCACTGGTAATCAAAGGTCCGGCCGGAGCCCTTGTTATTCTCGCAATTGCCGGTTTTGGATATGCCGCGTATACTGCCAACACAATGGCTTTTCCTGCCGATGTTGTACCTAAAAGTGCCACTGCATCGGTTTGGGGGATTGGCAGTGTAGGAGCTGGCATGGGAGGAGTCATTTTCCAGTCATTATCCGGGGTCCTAATCAAAAGTCTGTCACTACATTATAATTACACACTAGCCTACAGTGCTGTTTTCATCGGTTACGGGATTATAGGACTTATTGGATTGGCAAT
>CAIOOC010000247.1 GCA_903859795.1 uncultured Bacteroidia bacterium | reverse complement strand
TGTATGCCGAAAAACTTAAGAGTAGGCGAGACTAAATATTTTTTCACACATGAAAACAAAACTGCTTTTTGCAATTGCACTTTTGCTGATAGTTCAGATGACAAAGGCACAAACATTTGGAATTAAAGGTGGGGTAAACATCGCAAACATGACCATTTCCGCGATGGGAATGAGTGTATCGCCGTCCTCAATTACAGGTTTTCACATTGGCGTGGTTGGAGACTTTAATGTCCAGGGAAATCTATTCCTGAATACAGGTCTTCTTTATTCACTGAAAGGGGCATCATTTGTGGGGGATAAAATGACTTTAAATTACCTGGAAGTTCCGATTAATGTTGCTTATAAGTTTCCCATTAGTACTAAATCAAAATTCGTCGTTGAGGCAGGACCCTATTTGGGTTATGCATTGAGTGGCAAGGATAAATCAGGCGGTGTAAGCACAAATGTTGAATTTGGATCCGGGGGAATGAAAAGGTTCGATTATGGAATTGGATTCGGAGCAGGAGTTGAATTTGGCTCACTAATTGCTAGCCTGAATTATGAACTAGGACTAGCCAATCTGATTGATTCATCATCACTGGGCCTAGGTTCTGGAGCAGATGGGAAGGCCAAAAATAAAGTTTTTCAGATTTCCTTAGCATATATGTTTGGAAAAGGTAAATAGTCTTATTTTCAGGCGTCAGAACAGCTGACCATCTCCGGCCGACAAAATAATCAAAATCATATATCTCAATCCGATATATATTTAGCATGGAATTATTACAAGCAATTCGAACTGTCTGTTATTGGGTAATTTGGTCGGTGAGTTTAGTGTATTTCTGGACGATGTTAAACAAAATCGATCCTTTGGTCAATATCCTTTTGATAATAGTATTGTACTTTCTCGTCGAGGATGATTACTTTTCCTAGGAAAGTTTAAGTTTGTTAAGCCCTGGTTACTCTCTAAGTCGCTAGGGCTTTTGTTAATATCCGGTTCACCATTGCTTGAGTTACAATCTGATATTAATATCAATCGATCAATAATTTAAATTCCCCAAAGTTCTCATGACAAAAATCTTATCCAAATATTAATAATCAAATTTCATAATGCGACGTTCCTATTTCTACGGAGAAAGAAAAACAATTTTCAACTGTAGCCCGATAAATCCCTTTAGAATTCCTGAAGAAGAATGAAATCAAACTTGATTTTGCAACATTCCAAAATCAATTCCATATCGTCAAATTGCGAATGAATATTTCCAACCCAGATCCGGGTTGGGATTTTCTGTTGTGTTCATTCCTCTTCCAATGTAACTAATTGCATTTCTTAAGTATTTTGGCAATTGCTTAAAACCGTTTCTCATATACATGGCAATAGGGAGTGCCATTTTCTTTGGCATAGTATTGCTGATGATATTCTTCAGCCTTCCAGAATTTAGTTGCCGGTGTGATCTGAGTGGCGATATTGTACCCTTTTGATTTCAGGACATTCACCAGTTTTTCAGTCGTATTTTTCTGATCCTCATCCATATAAAAGACAGCCGACCGGTATTGATCACCTTTATCAGGTCCCTGCCTGTTAACCTGAGTAGGATCGTGAATTTCGAAAAACAGTTTCACCACATTTTCATAAGTGGTTTTCTTTGGGTCAAATACAATTCTCACGGCTTCGGCATATCCTGTTTTATGGCTGCAAACTTCTTCATAGGATGGTTTTGACCCGTGACCTCCGGTATAACCAACTTCGGTTGAGATTACTCCGGGGGCTTTCATCATATAATATTCAACACCCCAAAAACTTCCACCTGCTACAACTGCTGTATCAGTCAGATTCATTTTCGCCGATGCCGGAACAAAAATAAGCGAGATTGAATTCACACAATGGCGTGTATCTTTCTTCGTAAAGCCTTCACCTAAAAAGATATGTCCAAGGTGTGCTCCGCATTTTGAACACACAATTTCGGTGCGCATGCCGTCAATATCAGGAATACGTTTTACCGCACCCTTGATTTCATCATCAAAACTTGGCCATCCGCAGTCTGACTTAAATTTGTCCGTCGAATTGTATAATGGGGTGTTGCACTGTTTACAATTATATGTACCAGCTTCCGAAAAACTGGTATACTTGCCTGTGAAAGGCCGCTCAGTATGTTTATGCAAAATTACTGCGGCCTCTTCAGGAGTAAGTTGATTAAATTTCATATCCTGATTCTCTTTATTTATATTCACGTTTTTAGACACATTTTGGGCTAATCCGTTAAAGATGAAGATTACTATACAAAAAAGTAAAAATGAAGTTTTCATGAGAAAGACTATTTAAATATTGTTTCAAGCGTAATTAAATTAAAACCTAATACTATCGCCAAAACCGGCATTGTTATATCGTGGAATATCCATTTTAGAAACAGGTAAGATTTCAGTAAACATAACCTTTAGTGCCGCATTAGCAACATGTAGGGTTATGTTTATTTTCAACTTATTTTTGGGGATCGTCAAATTTTAATAACCAGATTAGAGCGGCGTAATGGTCACTTTTATCAAATCGGGAATTAAGGGATAGGTAAACCCGTCATTCACTACAATTATCTTTTCGCTTTCCAGGATACCACCTGGTCCGCGAGCTGGTTGATGATTTCCTGCCCCTGGATATTCGTTTACTTCAGTTCCATCATCCCATAGTTTTACCTGAGATGTAACATCACCATAAGTGGGAATATTTCCACTCCACAACGGGATTCCCATGTCTGAAGCGGCAAAAAATAAGTCATTTGATTGTACCGCTCAATAAAGAGAGTCTTAACCTGTTTGCTGAACACCTCCTCCGCGAGGTCGGCAGAAAAAGATCCGGAGAAGCCTCCTTGGAAAAGGGACTAGAAGCTTACCAAAAATTCTGCGAAGATTACGGAATCAACATACAGGGGTTCTTCCCTGAAGACGGAAGTGGCCTCACTCGATCCAATGCCATGACTTCGCAAACTCTTGTTGAAACCATCAAACATGTTTACGACGGACCCTACCGCGAGATATTCTTCAATTCACTTCCTGTTGCCGGAGTCGACGGGACACTGAAAAACTCGTTCAAAGGGACTCCGCTGGAAAGGAATGTCAGGGCCAAAACCGGTTCAATGTCGAGAGTAAGAAGTATTGCTGGTACAATGAAAACTAAAAGCGGAAAAGAAATTCTGTTTGCCGTCATGATCAATAATTTTGACCTGAAATCTTCAGAGACTTCGAAATTGCTGGAGTCAATTCTTCTTTCATTTTACAATGACTAACCCAGACCTCAATTGACAATGGTTTTGCAAAAATTTCAAACAATTAATTCAAATCCCTGGCCAGAATAGGTATTCGCCGAGTAACCCGCCTTCGTTTATGCAATGAGTTGCACTTGCTCAAATATGAATTTTGAATTTTTGGTTAAAATATTCCATAATTCACAAACGTTAACGTAAAGTCGATAAAATCTTTGATTTATTAATAATTAAACGTAAATCGCTTACAATTTTATTTTGTGGTGTGATTTTAGTTTATACTTTTGCCGAGGATGAACGGTAAATAGTAGGTTAATGCTGTTCATTGAAACAAAAAATCGAATATTGAGTATATATAAAATATGAAAACATCCTTTGACAGTCTCCTCCTCGTGGTTATTCTAATTCTCGTCTGTGCTGGTTGAGGAGGTTGATTC
>CAIOOC010000246.1 GCA_903859795.1 uncultured Bacteroidia bacterium | reverse complement strand
GTTCAACTTACTGTTGTCTCTTTTATATAAACATTTTTCTCCAAAATTGACTAATCCAATTTGATCTTTTGGCAGTCCAATTATATGAAATGATAAAAAACACTCATTGCATTAATTACACCAACTTTCAAAGAGGCGTTACTTAATACTTTAGTTATTTTATACTCATTAAATTCTGCAGGGGTACATTCAGACCTTCGGCAGAAATAATTGTCGTTGGCGGTACTTTATCCACAGGACATCCGGCAATTACGGTGCGTGTCTCACCCGGGAACAAGGTAAAATATCCATCCGAGATATAGGCAGGCAAAACCCTTTTTCCTGTTTCGGAATTCCGTAAATTAAGTTTAATGGAGAGTGCAATCACTTTTGAAGGATTTGTAAGGATAAAAGTAAACTGCTCCATTTTATTTTCAAGCTTTTTGCCAGTCAGTTTACCTCGAATCGTTACCGGTGCAAGATTATTCAGTGCCCTGAAATTTTTCTTTCCGTCAGCTGTCTGGAAATAGGTATTCTCTGACAAAAGGACTCCCTGTGCGGAAAAGGCTTTTATCCTCGAGATATAAACACGGGGAAGATTGACCGGAATTTTTGCAGAAAAACATCTGACACGGCTGTTTGACTTTGAATCGTTAACTGCAGTTTCTTTTGAGATCTCATTCCCAGTCAGATCATAAATTTTTAGTTCTGTCCGGATCCCGGGGTAATCCTTCAAGGTATTGTTGATGAAAAAAATATCCGAACTGTAGGGTTGAAACTGAACATGCAATTGTTCGCACGCTTTTTTGGTTCCGTAAAAAACACCATTGGTTTCATAATCTGACGAATAGGTCTGCCACACGGTGCTAGGCCATGCCGGATGTGTCATCCACAACAGTAATCCGCTGCATGAATTCCATAACCTGTAATTCCATACCTCAAATATTTCGCGGTATATTTCATAGTTGAGCATTTGGGCTTTTCGGCAGAACTCATCCAGATTTTTATAGGGGCCATACTGATCTTCGATGGCCTGGATATAATCTTTTTGTCCACGGTGCAGATCATGGTAATACCAGGCATCACCAATCGGCCATAAGTCTTCAGCAGGCATCATCTCCCGCATCGTTTCGGCAACAGGTACAGCAGGGACTCCTGTTTCTGTATTAAAACCCTCTTTATGATGTATTTCCTGATTTACAAAATCGGTATAATACCACGGACCGCTGTTTGCAAGGTTATTTTTTATTGAACTCGAATGATAAATTCGTGTTCCGTCAAGTTTCGCCTGGAGGATATGCAGACTGTCATCGAGCGCCATGGGAGGATTGCCTTCGTTACGCCCGCACCAGAGGGCAATGCACGGATGATTCCTGTACCGGCAGATTACATCCCGAGTATTATTAAGAAACAGCTGATTATCCCATGGATCCAGATTCCAGTTTTCAGTGCTCATCCATAAATCGTTCCAGATAAGCAGCCCGTATTCATCGGCGAGCTCATAAAAAACCTCCTCCGTGCTTTGTCCGACCCAGTTGCGGATCATTGTAAAACCTGCATCCTTGTGAAGACGGAAGTATGGTTCCAGTTTTTCGCGTGAAACCCGTTTCATTGCTTCATCGAGTCCCCAGTTGCCACCTCTGCAATAGATCGGCTGCCCGTTAACCTGTATCACCAGGTACGGTGCAGAGCCCGGTGTTAACCCTTTATCAAAAAGCACTGTATCTTTGAGATCAGGGACGAAACCAATCTGAACTCCGCCCGGAAGACGACGGCTCTCATAGCTGTGATGTCTGTAGGTGATTATTTTCTCGGTTTTCGCCCACACTTTCAGTGGATTGAGATTAACCCTTACATTCTGGCGGGCCCGCAAATAATCGACTGTAAAATCATAACTCATTTCCCGGATACCAAACCGGACCGATTTCACATCCGAAACCGTATTCTGATCATCGGCAACTGTTAGTTTTAGAACGTAGAGTGCCTGTGCCCCGTAACCATTTGGCCACCAAAGACGGGGATTGTGAAAATCGAGCTGAGCAAATTCTTCGGGACTAAAAACAATCAGTTTTTGTTCCCCTGCCTTTAGGATCAGCTGTTTTGAAAATCTTACAGATTCAATTTCCCCGGATAGGGTAAATGTCCTGCGCGATCCGCCGTTATTTTTCAGCATGGTTTTTATTGTAATCCTGGCACTTGTGGTATCGGGCAACGGAAGGTCGGTTATTACCTGCGGATCCCCGATCAGGCCATCCGAAGTGACCCTTAACCTGACATCCTGCCAGATACCAATATTCCTGTCGCGTATTCCGGGAATCCAGTCCCACCCTTCAGTACACACAAAAGTAGGACCATCATAACACAGTACACCGCCATTTGGGCCCGAACCCTGAAGGTTTTCTTCGTGCGGAATTCCCGGGTGAGGCGGTGGGAAAATATGTATTGCAAGAACATTCCCGCCCTCTTTCCGCAAAAGCGTAGTGATATCGAATTGCCCGCGGATAAAAGCACCCGCAACAGACCCCAGTAATGATCCGTTTAACCAGACATCCGCCTTATAATTAATCCCATTTAAAAGCAGCTGTATCCGTTTATTTTTAACCCCCGACGGGAGCGGCAAAACAGTGCGGTACCACCAGTCTGTTCGGCACAGCGTATCAGGTATTGCCATATTATTCAATCCGTAAAGAGGATCGGGATAATAACCACAGTTAACAAGGGAGGTCAGAATTGTCCCGGGAACGGTTGCATTAATCCACGCATCTGTATTGAAGGCAGTGCCTGAAATTTCATTGCCTGCCGCACTGATTGGTTTTGCAGCTGCAAGCTCCCATCCACTGGAGACGATCCATTCATTTTCACCTGATTTGATCAGCTTTGATTCCTGTAATAGTTTAGGAAGTATGGTGGGCAGCTTTATCATCACCCTCGATTTTGGGAGTACTGCCGGGTCCTGTGGCTCTCTGAGCCCTTTATTCTGGGCAACCAGAGAAGGTCCAAAAGTGATTAAAATAAAAATCGCAAGTGTGACTTTTTCAAGAAAACGGAAATAATTTAGTCGTTGATTC
>CAIOOC010000245.1 GCA_903859795.1 uncultured Bacteroidia bacterium | reverse complement strand
GCCGTATTTTTATCCGATGAAAATGTAGAACTACATAATTTTGAGTTGGTTGATGCAGAGACAGGGATAATAGTGTTTAAAAATGTTCCACTGAATTATAACGGCTCGAAATGGGGTATGAAAGGTGCGGCACGCCTCAATTTTTCAATTTTTTCAACACCAGGCCGATATTTTCTTAGGTCGGGAGATACCAAATCCGCTGAATTTCCAATTTCTACTGAGGTCTACAAAGGGACAGCTGACTATACACTCAACTACATGCGTCAGCAGCGATGTGGTTATAATCCCTTTCTGAAGGATTCGTGCCATACCCATGATGGGTTTATAGTCGACCATCCCACAAAAAGTGGCCAGATTATCGATGTGATAGGGGGGTGGCATGATGCAACAGATTACCTTCAATATGTAACTACTTCGGCAAATGCAGTTTATCAAATGCAGTTTGCCTTTTTGAAAAATCCGGAAGTATTTGGTGACCAATATAAGGCCTCCGGTTTACCGGGAGCAGATGGTATTCCTGATATTCTTAACGAAATTCGCTGGGGTTTGGAGTGGCTTGTAAAGATGAATCCGGATAGTGTAGAGATGTATAATCAGGTTGCAGACGACCGTGACCATAGAGGGTTCAGACTCCCCAATAAGGATACTGCTTCGTATGGAAACGGGTTATTCCGGCCTGTTTATTTTGTGACCGGAAAAGTTCAGGGATTATCAAAATACAAGAACCGGACTACCGGCGTTTCATCCGTAGCGGGGAAGTTTAGTGCAGCTTTTGCCCTGGGTGCTGGAATATTTTCGAAAATTGATCCCGTTTTCAGTAAAATGCTTGCCCAAAAAGCTCGTCAGGCTTATGCCTTTGGCCTCTCTGATCTGGGTGTCACTCAAACGGCATGCACTGTCTCTCCTTACTTTTATGAAGAAGAAAACTACGTGGATGACCTTGAACTTGCAGCAACTGAACTTTACAGGCTAACTGGATCAGAATATTATCGGAAACAATCAAATTACTGGGGACAGCTTGAACCAATTACACCATGGATGGAGCGGGGAACTGCACGGCATTATCAGTATTACCCTTTTGTAAATATGGGACATGCCAATCAGGCAATCCTGAGTAACGAAGATTCAAAAACCTACAGCGAATTTATGAATCGCGGTTTAAAGGTAATCTATGAACGAGGGAAGAATGATCCGTTTCTTAATGGAATCCCATATATCTGGTGCTCCAATAATCTGACTGTTGCTGCAATAACACAGGCCAGACTCTATTTTGAAGCGACTTCCGATTCAACCTATACGGAGATGGAGGGTGCGTTGCGGGATTGGTTATTTGGATGTAACCCGTGGGGTACAAGTATGATTTGTGGTTTACCTGCCGGCGGAGTGTATCCGCACTGGCCACACTCCTCGATCACGTGGCTGACCAAAGAACCTACTTTTGGCGGCCTTGTGGATGGTCCGGTATACCGTGATATTTTCAATAATCATATTGAAGTTAAATTATACAGGCCGGATGATTTCCCCTCGTTTCAACATGGCCTTGCAGTTTATCACGATGATATGGGTGATTATACTTCAAATGAGCCTACAATGGATGGCACTGCAAGTTTGAGTTACTACCTCTCTACAGTTGAAAAGGAGGGAATTCACCAGCTTAAGCTGGAAAATTTGGAGGTTGATGCCAATGGTGCAGTTGTAAGGCTTGATAAAAAGAAAAAAACTGTTTATCTGATCTTTTCAGCTGACGAATATGGTGAAGGAGCTGATCATATATTATCAAGCCTTGCCAATGCGAAAATTAAAGGTTCTTTTTTCCTTACGGGTAATTTTTTGAGGAATCCCCGTTTTAAGAAAGTTATTGAACGTATGCTACATGACAAACATTTTATCGGTCCCCATTCAGACCGGCATTTGCTTTACGCACCGTGGGAGAAGCAAGATTCGATGTTAATCACCCGTTATCAATTTGATTCCGATATGACCGGTAACCTTAACGAACTTCTGAAATTCGGGATTCAAGCTTCAACGGTGAAATATTTTCTTCCACCCTATGAGTGGTACAATACCAAAATCAGCCGTTGGAGTGGTGATCGTACGATGCAATTGATTAATTTCACGCCGGGAGTTGGTACGAATGGTGATTATACAACGCCACAGATGCTGAATTATAAATCTTCGAAGATTCTGGCAGAGCACTTATTTGAATTCGAAAAGATTAATCCGGACCATCTTAATGGTGCAATTATTTTGATTCATTTAGGTACTCATCCCGACCGAACCGATAAATTTTACAGCACATTTGATCAAATTATTAAGACGCTTAAACAAAAAGGGTATTCTTTTGAACGGTTGCCTTAAAGGATGGAATTATATTGTTTGATTTGCTAAGTTTAAGGTGGGATGTCTTACCCGGAAAGTGAAATAAGTTACACACTAACAGACCAATTATGAACCAAAATTACCGGCAAGGAAAGATCACCTCACCCTGGGCTTGGATTCCTTCGCTATATTTTGCACAGGGTCTGCCATACGTAGTTGCAATGACGGTGGTTGTTATTATGTACAAGCGGCTTGGTATATCAAATACCGATATTACACTTTATACTAGCTGGCTTTATTTACCATGGGTTATTAAGCCCTTCTGGAGTCCGTTTGTCGATATGCTTAGAACTAAACGGTGGTGGATCATTACCATGCAGCTTCTTATTGGAGCGGGACTGGCAGGTGTGGCATTTCTTATCCCGGTTCCATTTTTCTTTCAGGCGACCCTGACGATCCTTTGGCTGATTGCTTTCAGCTCGGCGACTCATGATATTGCAGCAGACGGGTTTTATATGCTGGCTTTGGATAGCTCGCAACAGTCCTTCTTTGTAGGTATTCGCAGCACATTTTACCGCCTGGCTATGATTACCGGACAAGGACTTTTAATTATTATTGCCGGTTCTCTTGAAAGTTTTACCGGGTTGGAGCCATTGGAATTTACAGTACAGACTTCTGTCGAAGCACATAAGGAGGTTAAATTACAAACCAGCAATACATTGATACCTCAAACTGGTAAAATGACCTTTGTGGCCTTTCCTGCCAGGATGATACTTGATGTCGCAAATATAAAGGCCGATTCACTTAACCGAATTAAATATTTCGCATCGGATGAAAACCGAAAAAATGGGTTTTCTACCAGCGAAGAGACGTCAATTCTTGAGGAGGGCAAGAAAAAAGTTTCATGGTGGACAAAATATATTTCTTTGCCGCTTGGGACTTTCATAAAAGACAATTTTGGAAAACACAAAACTGATTCGGCAGGCTTATATGGAAGTGTTGGGAATGCCGGAATTGTTGCTGTCAGGCTTACAAGACAA
This sequence comes from uncultured Bacteroidia bacterium, assembly GCA_903859795.1. Classification (GTDB taxonomy): domain Bacteria; phylum Bacteroidota; class Bacteroidia; order Bacteroidales; family Prolixibacteraceae; genus JAAFHB01. The sequence continues at coordinate 9,179 of CAIOOC010000245.1, read as the reverse complement.
CCACGCCTAGGCGAGACAGTGGTACTTAACTCACGGCTTAGTGACGGCGACAAGAGTATATCAATCATTTATGGTGAACGGTTGGTTTTTACCCATCAAAACTGGCAAAAGCCGGCGTATCTTGTCGTTCAGCTCGACTATAAGCTCCGTGACAAGGTTCTTTCTGAATTTCGTGGAATTTCAGGAAATTTAAGACTCGCCTGGAGCATCACCTTTTTTATTCTGGCCGGGTTTTTCCTGTTGATTTTTATTTATCATCGATTTGTACTGCCTCGTCCCTTTTCGGATCACGCGACAGAAACGCATTCGGCAACCGATATTTTCAGGGAATTTGGAAATACCTTCGCATCTTTCTTTCAAAAAAAAAAGGCAGGATTGGCGATTGCATTTTTGTTACTCTATCGGTTAGGCGAAGCAATGCTTGTTAAAATGTCACCTCCTTTCCTTCTTGATGCACGTGAAGTGGGCGGATTAGGCCTGACTACCGGACAGGTTGGATTGGTATATGGTACGGTAGGTGTGATTTCACTCACCTTAGGGGGGATTATCGGGGGAATTGCAGCCTCACGTAAGGGGCTAAAATATTGGATCTGGCCTATGGCCTTGTGTATTACGTTACCACATCTTTCATACCTCTATTTATCATGGTTTACACCTGAGAGTTTGATAATTATTAATATTGCTGTTGCCATTGAACTATTTGGTTACGGGTTTGGTTTTACTGCTTTTATGCTTTATATGATCTACTTTGCCGACGGAGCGCACAAAACAGCACATTACGCGATTTGTACCGGGTTTATGGCATTGGGAATGATGCTTCCAGGTATGATTGCCGGCTGGTTACAGGACCTACTGGGTTATAACCACTTCTTTATTTGGGTTTTAATCTGCGCAATACCCACATTGGCTCTTATTCCTTTTCTTAAAATTGATAAGGAGTATGGAATTAAGAGCAGGTTGAGTTAAGGGAGAAGGGGAGCAAAGGCGAATTCCCCAGGCCTGAAACTGGATTGACACAGAGTAAATATTAAATTGAAAATTTATTAAGATGAAGAAACTTATTGTCATAAGTATTTTATTGTTTTTCACCTCAAATTTAATTGCATCGAAATATCCCAAGCGTGAGATGAGAGCAGTCTGGATTGCCACAATTGCCAATATTGACTGGCCTTCAGCGTCTAACCTCACGACCGCTCAGCAGCAAAAGGAATTCATCGAATTGCTCGATTTAGTCAAACAGTACAATATGAATACGGTTATCTTTCAAATTAGACCGGCCTCTGATGCGTTTTATGCCTCTGAATTTGAACCATGGTCGCAGTGGCTGACAGGTAAACAGGGTAAAAAGCCCGATCCCTTTTATGATCCACTTGAATTTGCTTCCTTGGAATGCCATAAAAGGGGGATCGATCTGCATGTTTGGCTAAATCCTTACAGGGCGGTTTCGGATGTAAGTGTGAACAAAAGTTCCTCTGAACACATCTCCAATACCCATCCTGAGTGGTTTGTGACCTATGGGAAGACCAGAATATTTGATCCGGGATTACCACAGACGCGAAATTATGTTGCAAAAATTGTTGGTGATATTGTTCGACGTTATGATATTGACGCGATCCATATGGATGATTATTTTTACCCTTATCGCATTTCGGGGGTCGAATTTCCGGATGAAAAAACGTTTCAGGAATATCCCGGGGGCTTTCATGCCAATGAAAAAGAGGATTGGAGGAGGAATAATGTCGATTTAATAGTGAAGCAATTGCATGACACGATTAAGTCGATAAAGCCATGGGTTGAATTCGGAATTTCACCTTTTGGGGTATGGCGAAATGCTGAAAAGGATCCCTTAGGTTCGAAGACCAAGGCCGGACAAACTAATTTCGATGATCTCTATGCCGATATTTTGAAATGGGAATATAACCAATGGATTGATTACGTAGCGCCACAGGTCTACTGGGAAATTGGAAAGGAAATTGCTGATTATAAAATCATTGCCGATTGGTGGAGTCATCACGCTTACGGTGCCCAACTTTTTATCGGACATGGACTTTACAAATTAGACCCTGAGTCTAAAGAGAAATCATGGCAGAGCGCTGATGAAATAGTTAACCAGATCAAACTAAACCGCAAACTCAAAACGATAGCCGGAAGTGTATTCTACAGTGCAAAATTCCTGCGGAAGAATCCCCTCGACCTTCACCAGAAAGTGCAGGATCGGCTCTATCGTTATCCTGCACTTCCCCCTTTAAATGGACGAGTCGGCGAGATAACTCCGCAGGAGCCACTCAATGCACAAATGAACCTCTCCAACGGACAGCTTCATCTTAGCTGGGAAGGGGGGGCGAATACCAAATCATTTGTACTTTATCAGTTCACACGCTGGCAGCGAAAAAATACCCGGAACCCGGCAAGAATTTTTCTGACTACAGCAAATAATTCAATAACCTATACTCTTAATCATACAACTGATCCAAAGCATTTCAGGTATGTAGTGACTGCACTGAGCAAATCAAATACAGAAAGTTCACCCGTCAGGTTTAAAATGAACAAATAACTGATTTGAAACATTGAATTAAGTGGTTGGAATTTTGCTTATGTAAATTGAGAAATTTATCAATAAATTAATTACCTCATATATCCTGAATCCTATGAAAACCAGTCAACGCTATCTGGCTCTTGATGTGCTGCGTGGAATAACAATAGCAGCAATGATTACGGTAAACAATCCGGGAAGCTGGGAATATATTTATGCTCCTCTGGAACATTCGAAATGGCATGGGTGCACCCCGACAGATCTGATTTTCCCATTCTTTTTGTTTGTAGTGGGAGTTTCAATGTTTTTCTCGTTTTCAAAGTATAATAACACATTGAGTAAAGATTCGTTGCTTAGAATTGGAAAACGAACCTTGTTAATTTTCGCAGTTGGATTATTTTTGAATGCTTTTCCGCAAGCATTGACCGATTTTTCGAAGCTTCGGGTTATGGGTGTTCTTCAGCGTATTGCTATTGCCTATGGAATCGGCGCTTTACTTGTTCTCGCTGTGCCACGAAAATTGCTTCCAGTTGCAGGTGGAGTAATTCTGTTGGTGTACTGGGCTATTTTGTTCTGGTTCGGGAATGGTGACCCTTATTCGCTCTCTGGAAATGCAGTTATTCCATTTGATTTGACCATTCTTGGAGTAAACCACATGTATAAAGGGTTTGGAATCCCATTTGAACCAGAGGGTCTGCTAAGTACTATTCCGGCAGTGGTCACTGTTATTATAGGTTACCTTGCAGGGGGCATTATCCGGGAAACCGAAAAAATTAAGGTTCCGAAAATACTTGTAATATTGGGGGTTGCTAGTACACTCGCCGGATTTTTGTGGGGTCTTCTGTTTCCAATAAATAAACCACTTTGGACCAGTTCTTACGTTCTATATGCAGCCGGTTGGGCAATGCTTTCATTGGCATTGCTGATCTGGATTATCGATCTTAAGGGTTGGTCTGGCTGGACCTCCTTTTTTGTGATATTTGGGATGAACCCTTTGGCTATCTTTGCGTTCTCCGGGATTTATGTGAAAGCAATTCTTTACCTTGTTCACATTACAGAGGCCAATGGTACCGTGGTAAATGGGTATACCTGGATTTTTCAGCACCTTTTTTCTCCTTTGTGCACCGATCAGAAAATCACTTCACTGCTCTTTGCACTCTTTCACATCGTATTTTTTTGGTTTGTAGGACTGGTACTCTATAAAAAGAAGATCTTCATTAAAGTGTAAGTAACTGTTTGTTGTTTAATATTTAAAAAGATGCTAAAATATAAGTTAATTATTTTTTTATTAATTCAGGCATTGCTCTTCTCAGCTCAGGCTCATTCGCAGGTTGACCTGAAAAAATATATGAACCATCCATGGGTCGACTCGGTGTTTAATGCCCTCTCCCCGGATGAACGAATTGCACAACTAATCTGGATCGATGTTACTTCCGGTGAAGACTTGCAGAAACAATTTCACGTTGCTGAAATGGTTCAAAAACATAATTTCGGAGGTTTGATTTTCTTTTCCGGAACAGCGGTTAGACAGGTAGAACTTATCAATTACTATCAGTCGATATCCAAAACACCGTTAATTGTAGCAATGGATGCAGAGTGTGGAGCTGGCATGCGCCTGGATGATGTTCAGCCATTTCCCTATAATCTCACAGTTGGAGCGGCCTCTGACGATCAAACGATCAAAAGATGCGCTTCTGAAATAGCGAAACAATTGAAAATACTTGGTGTTCAGGTGAGTTTAGGTCCTGTTGCAGATATTAATTCAGAGCCGCTCAATCCGATTATTGGCATTCGTTCGTTTGGCGCCTCACGGTATGAGGTTGCCCGAAAAAGTATCGCTTTTATGAAAGGATTGCAGGAGAACGGTATAATTGCAGTTGCGAAGCACTTTCCCGGACACGGAGATACGAAAACTGATTCCCATTTTACATTACCCCTCGTTCCTGCATCGCGACAACGGCTTGATAGTCTCGAGCTTTTTCCTTTTAAGAAGCTGGCCGCAGAGGGAATTGGTGGAATTATGACTGCTCATCTGATGGTTCCTTCGCTTAATACGATGGGTGATTCACCTGCAAGTCTGTCCTACACTGCTGTAGAAGGGGTGATCCGGAAAGAATGGAACTACCAGGGGTTGATCATCACCGATGCGATGAATATGGGAGGAGTAACCGGTTATGGAGAACCTGGGAGGAACGATGTGCAGGCGCTGAAAGCAGGTAATGATGTGATTGAGTTTCCGGTTGATGCCGAGTTAACGCTTAAGGCAGTCAAGGAGGCCATCCAAAATAAGGAACTTTTGGAGGATCAGATTAATCTTAAATGTCGCAGGGTGCTGGCTGCTAAATTTATATCTGGATTAAGTCATCGTCAACCATTAATTGTTGCAGGCCTTTTAAATAAGCTTAATTCAACAGAGGCGCAATATGCTAATAGATTGGCTGTTGAGTCATCATTGACCTTACTTGAAAACAAAAACAATCTTATCCCATTGCTGCGTCTTGATACTTTACATATCGCTGCATTATCGATTGGGTCAGCTGTCATAACCCCTTTTCAAAAAATGCTGGGCAATTATACACAGGTTGATTACTTTAATCTCTCAGAGGATTTTACCGAGTCTGAGGCAAATGAAATGATTAAGAAATTAGGAAACTATAATCTTGTAATTACTGGTATTCATTCACTTTTTGAGTGTAAGAATCGTCCCACATTTAAGTTCAATTCTCCAATACATGTAAAGCAAACACCTCCTTACGGAGTAACTGACGACCTAAGGAAGCTGATATCGCGAATATCATCCATCCACAATTCCATTCTGGTATTTTTTGCAAATCCATACGCTGTTGGGGAGCTAAATGAGATTGGGCATCCCGGCGGATTATTGATTGCTTATCAGAATACTTTGATTAATGAAGAACTGGCAGCCCAGCTTTTATTCGGGGGAATTGCCTGTGGCGGGAAGTTACCTGTTCCAATAAATACTCTTTATCCGACGGGTTCCGGTTTGAATATTGATCATCCAATCCGTTTAAAATATACCATCCCTGAAGAGGTTGGATTAAATTCAACCAGGTTTAAGGAGGCTATCGATTCAATAATAAATAATGCATTGGAAAATAAGGCTTTCCCAGGGTGTAATGTTTTAGTTGCCAAGGATGGAAAAATTATTTTTCAAAAAGCTTATGGTTACCATACCTTTGAAGCTCGTGTTCCTTCCCAAATGGATGATATTTATGATCTGGCATCTATAACTAAGGTTGCCGGAGCGCTTCCTGCAATCATGAAACTTAACGAAGATGGGAAATATATTCTCGACGAGAAATTTTCTACCTATTGGAAGGATTGGCGAAAGGGGTTTTTGCATCCTTCCAACAAGAGTGATGTTACAGTGAGGGAATTGCTGGCACATCAAGCCGGATTGGCACCTTATCTTCCCTTCTGGAAGGAATCAGTTAAGGGGAGTAACCTTTCAAATAGCTGGTACAGGGCTGATCAAAATGGCGAATTCAATCTGGAAGTGACTCCGGGAATGTATCTTAAATCGGGATTCAAAAAACATGTATATAAGGCAATTCGCGAATCGCCTCTTGAAACTCGCGGGAAATATGTGTATAGTTGTCTCTCATTTATTATAGTTCCTGAAGTGATTTCAAGATTGACAAAAATGAAATATACCGATTTCCTGGATCAGAACTTCTATCGCCCGTTAGGAGCTACAACGATGACTTACCGACCATCCCGGAAATTTTCTGATGATCAGATTGTTCCCACCGAATACGATGCAATATTTCGTAAAAGGTTAGTCCACAGTACTGTGCATGACGAGGCATCTGCTGTCCTTGGAGGGATTTCCGGTAATGCCGGGTTATTTGCCTCGGCGAATGATTTGGCAAAGATTGTACAGATGTATGTCCAGTTTGGAACTTACGGTGGAAAGGAATACCTCAAACGGTCGACTATCGAAGAATTTAACAGGGTTCAGTTCCCTCAAAACAACAATCGCAGGGGTTTGGGTTTCGATAAGCCTTTAATTGACAATCAGAAATTTGATATGGCTAATTCCTACCCTTGTCCGGCTGTTTCACCCCAAAGCTTCGGTCATTCAGGCTTCACTGGAACATTTTTCTGGGCTGATCCAACCAATGGATTGATCTATATTTTTCTGTCGAACCGCGTATATCCCACTCGCGAAAACAATAAACTTAGCGACTTGAATGTAAGAACCAATATTCTGCAATTGGTTTATGAACAATTAAATAGAACAGGAAGCCATTAGACAGGCGTACGTTGAATGAATTATGAAGTTCCTTTCGGATGGCATGCATAACAATTAGTGCTGTTATAAAGATAGGTCTTTAACGCTTTATGAGCCGAAGCCATCGTTGTCTGAGGATGGCAAACAAGACAATTAAAAATACCAAAATTGGTTGCAGTAGTATGACATTGTGTGCATAATGTCCATGCTCCCTGGTGATTTCCGGAATAGATTGGAAAATATTGGGCATCATGATTATAGGTTGTTGTTGTCCATACCGTTACTGTATGGCAGAATTCACAATTGGTTGGAAATTTTGCCACCGCATGTGCCGGATTGTTGGTCGTGTTGAACTCATTTAAATGGCAGCTTACGCAAAGCGTTGATATGCCTGCATAACCTGCCGTGTGGCAACTAATACAACTAACACCTATATGGGACCCGGTTAATGGGAAGGTTGTTCCCGTTGTATGATTAAAGGTTGATGGTACCCAAAGTGTTGTGGTATGGCATATTTTGCAGTCCGTAGGAAATTTGGCCACCAAATGTGCCGGACTTGTGGTTGCATTGTAATCATTTTGATGACAACTTACACAAGCCGTTGAAATTCCTATGTATCCTGTTGAGTGACAATTGATGCAGGCAACGCCAATGTGACTTCCTGTTAAAGGAAAGGTTGTGGCAGTATTATGATTAAAAGAATTTGGAATCCATGCCGTCGTTGAGTGACATATTTTACAGTCTGTTGGAAATTTCGCTGCGATATGATTCGGATTCACTGATGCGTTGTAGCTTGCAATATGGCAACTTGCACAATCAGTGGGTGTGCCACCCGTAAACCCGTTGGTATGACAGATAACACAGTCGACAGTTGTGTGGGCACCTGTTAATTGAAAGACCGTTGTTGTATTGTGATTAAAAGATGACGGAACCCATGCTGATGTTGTATGACATAACGTGCAATCTGTTGGGTATTTTGCTGTCGCATGTGCTGGTGTCGTCGTTGCATTGAAATTTGTTAAGTGACAGCTTACACAGTCGGTGGATATTCCGGCATAACCTTTGGAATGACAACTGACACAACTTACGCCGATATGAGCACCTGTCAAGGGGAAAGTTGTTGCAACATTATGATTGTATGTTGACGGAACCCAGGCCAATGTGGTGTGACATGTTTTACAATCTGTTGAAAATTGCGCACTTGTATGATTTGGAATAGTTGTTGCGTTATAATTGGCTAAATGACAACTTGTGCACTCAATAGAAATTCCAACATATCCTGCCGTGTGACAACTGGCACAGTCTACCCCAATGTGTGCTCCGGTTAAAGGGAAAGAGGTGGTTGTATTATGATTAAAAGTTGATGTTGTCCATGACGTTGTTGAATGACATAGTGTACAGTCTGTTGGAAACTTGGCAGCCACATGCCCCGGATTATTGGTTGAATTAAAATCACTTAAATGACAACTTACACAATCTGTTGATATACCAGCATATCCAGCTGTGTGGCAACTTATACATGTTAAACCGATATGACTGCCTGTTAATGAAAATGTGGTTGCGGTGTTGTGATTAAATGACGATGGCGCCCAGGCAGTTGTTGTATGACAGGTTTTGCAATCGGTCGAGAACTTGGCAAGGGTATGATTTGGATTTGTAGACGCATTAAAGTTTGTTAAGTGGCAGCTTGAACAGGTTGTTGGTGTCCCTCCGGTGAACCCGTTCGTGTGACAAGTTGCGCACAAAACTGTCGTGTGAGTTCCGGTCAATGGAAAGGCAGTCGTATTATGGTCAAACGTTGAAGTTGTCCAAACCGTCACGGTATGACAAATAGAGCAATCCGTTGGATATTTCGCCAGAGTATGCGACGGTGTCGTTGTGGCATTGTATTTATCGAGGTGACAGCTGACACAGGTTGTTGATATCCCGGCATATCCGGCGGCATGACAGCTGATGCAGCTCACCCCGATGTGACTGTTTGCCAGCGCGAAGGTGGTAGCGGTATTGTGATTAAACGATGACGGCGCCCAGGCTGTTGTTGTATGACAGGTCTTGCAATCGGTTGAGAACTTGGCAAGGGTATGATTTGGATTTGTTGAAGCATTGAAGTTTGTTAAATGACAGTTGACGCAGGTTGTTGGCGTCCCTCCGGTGAATCCGTTCGTATGACATGTTGCACACAAAACGGTGGTATGGGCTCCGGTCAATGGGAACACCGTTGTGCGGTGGTCAAACGTTGAAGTTGTCCAGACCGTCACGGTATGGCAAAGCGAACAATCTGTTGGATATTTAGCCGTTACATGATTTGGATTGGTCGTTGCATTGTATTTATCGAGGTGACAGCTGACACACGTTGTTGGTATTCCGGCATATCCGGCGGCATGACAGCTG
>CAIOOC010000244.1 GCA_903859795.1 uncultured Bacteroidia bacterium | reverse complement strand
CTCTACGCTTGGAACTGTTGGTGGAGCACTTGTAGATGCCCACATTAAACCTGAGTTGAACGTTACAGAGGAAGCCGGACTTGATTTTGGAATATTGAAAAACCGAATTACGGGTGAATTTACAGCTTATCAAAAAGATCACATTAACCAAATCCAAAACCTACCCGTTACAGCCTCTTCAGGTTTCGGAAGTATTCTGGCTAACATGGGATCTGTCAGATCGAAAGGTATTGAATTAGGGATTACAGTTGTGCCGATTAAAAACAAAGATTGGGAATGGTCTGTAACTACCAATTACTCGACCTTTAATTCTGTAATTCAAACACTGGATTCACGCTTTAGTAAATCTTTAATCAACTATGCTACCAACACTTATTTCCTGCTTCAGAAAGGGCAGAGAGTTGGCGATATGTATGCCAGTCAGCCTACTCCTGTTATTCAATCAGGTGCATATAAAGGGCAGTATTTAATTGATCCTTCCAATGGATTTCAGAATGTAACACAAGGTTTGAGTCCTGATATGATTAAGAAGATCGGTTTTATTGGGAACATTAACCCAAAAGCTATCTGGAGTTTCAATACCAATTTAAAATATAAAAGCTGGAATTTAGGTATTGTTACCAGCTTTAAAGTTGGTGGTTCGTTTGTATCGGGAACTGCACGTCGTTTGGGCGATGATGGAATGTTGAATATGGTTAAGTATTTTGGAAAGAATTACAGCAAATACTATGTTGGAGGACGTTCGGCAGGTGGTTTGAGTTCTCTGCCTGACCCGAATGCAGTTTTTCCGGGTGATGCCTACAGCGGTTACCGGGATATCGCTCAGAGTTTCTTAGGTACCTACAATACTGACCCAAGATATTTCGGCTATATGAAAGCTGTCTTCATTGACCCTGCTAAATTACCTGATTCATCAGGGTTTAGTCCTGACCAGCTCTTAAGCTTACCAGGTGATCCTTACATGGTAAATGGTGCTGATCCACTCAAAACATTCTACTACGAACCATACTACATGGAAGGTCAAAACTTCTGGAACAACTCACAAATGCTCGCACAAGATGCTACTTTCTTTAAAATTAAAGAAATTAACTTAAGCTTTCATTTGAGCCAGGCTGCTGCAAACAAATTATCATGCCAGAATATTACTTTTTCGGCCTTTGCTAAAAACGTATGGTATTTTGCCAAAAACAGGACGAATGAAGATCCGGAAACGGCTTTCAATGGCGGGGTATCAGGACTTGGAGTTTCAAACTACGGTTTGCCACCAGTTCGGATTATGGGTTTAAAAGTTACTTTAGGCTTTTAAATAATATTATAATTTAAAATATAGAAGATTATGAAAAGAATCATATTATTTCCAATGATTTGTTTGTTTGTGGTTTTGTTATCCTCATGCCATAATGAGCTAAGAATAGCCGAGCAGCAACAAAACTTCAATAACCAATATTTTAGCTACTCAAGATACCAATTGACAACTGCCATTGTAAATACCGCAGTTCCTTATGGTAAGGGAGTCGTTCTGCAGGAACAAGCTCAGGCAGACTGGTATTCTGTGAATTGTTATTCCGGTGATAATTTTCCAACTTTCTTTAAAGTCAGGACTCCTAATTGGCAGTTAAATGACGGTTCTAACCCTTACACCGGGATATTCCGTACATGTATTGCATTGGAAACTTTGGCTGCAAGTGAAGGAAACAATTCAAATATCGCTGTTTCTCAGATCTTAAGGGCAGTTAATTTAGCCTATTTAACTGAAAAGTACGGTGATGTTCCTTATTCAAAAGCAGATTTGGGACGTACCGGTGATATATTTCCAACTTACGATTCTCAGAAATTGGTTTATACTCAACTGTTCAACCTGCTTAGCAGTGCTGTTAAAACTTTGAGTTCACCGAACGCTTCAGCGTTACCTGCTTCTCAGGATGTATTATATTCCGGGAATGCTGCAAAATGGATTAATTTTGCAAATTCTTTGAAATTTCGCTTAATCATGCACTCGTACAATGCCTTTAAGAATGCAGGAATTGACTATGCTGATACCTTAAAAGCTATTGTTAGCAGTGGTAATTACATGCAATCAAATGCCGATAATGCATCGTTACCATTTGTTGGAACAAATGGGTCAGATTCATGGTATACCAATACAGCCACCTGGGGTAGTATAAACAGTTTCACCGAAATAAAACCTTCAAATACGTTGGTGCAAAAATTGTTAGCACTTAATGACCCCAGATTATATGTATGGTTTGCTCCTGCTCAAATGCCAGAATCTGCTTCTTCGACAACCACTCAGGAAGCTGTAATCATTAATGGTTTTAATTATTCAATTACCCATGATCCTGCCAATAATCCGCTCTTTGGAAATCACCCGGTAAATAGCTTCGATGATAACGGGAATCCAATATCAGTCCCCTATCCTTTGGATGCACGCTGGATTGGTGCACCTACTATCTTTGAGATAAATGTTATCTACGATGGAACTTTTACTGCTGCGGGTAATAACGATAACCGCAGATTAACCGGATTGTCTAACTTGTTCCAAAAGGCAGGTGGTGACCCAAGATTAAAAGCAGTTATGATGGAGGCAAGCGAAATGCAGTTCTTACTGGCTGAAGCCCGTGCTAAAAACTTAATAACCAGCGGGACTGCAAGTGGTTACTACAATGCCGGAATTTCGCTCTCATTTGACAGATGGCAAATTGCCAATGGGACTACTCCTGCTACTTATGATGGCAGTACCAGTATTCAATCAAGCTATTCTGACTATCTTTCGAATCCAGCCGTTGCATTGGCAGGCGATGCTACTGATTTAACGAAAATTTATTTTCAGAAATGGCTCGCTAACTACTTAACAAACCATACGGAAGAATATACTGAAATTCGCAGGACCGGGAATCCGACCTTTGCTGAAAGTATTTCTATTGCATTTGCCGGTGACAGTTATCCTTACAGAAATTTGTATCCGTTTGATGAGTTAAATAATAACTCGGCCAACAACACTGCCGCTCTTGCCGGAATTGGTGGTACTGACGCAGGTGGTGCAAAAATGTGGATTTTTAAATAAGATTTTAAAGAAGAATAGTACTTTAAAAGAGTGCCACCACCATTGGTCGTTGGCACTCTTTTATTATTAACTCCGGTACAAAAACTGGAGTAAAATGTTTTTTGGTGAGTTCATTCCAATTGGAATATGATTAATTTTACCGTTATAAAATATGAGAATAATACATTTATTTATTGCCGCTTCTTCCTTCTTATTCATTGGCCATTTAAGTGCAGAACAGGTTGAAAAGACAAAGCCTGTTCATTACGACAGACCATTCAGTCAGGACTATAGCGTTAAGTATTACCTTCACGACAGTTCTGAACATTTTACCAAAGTGTTCTCAGACCGCAATAATGTGATCCGTATCCTCAGTTCGAAAGGTTTGTTCAAACCATATGCAGGGGCATTCCTTTACCCCGGAACTATTGTTAAGGACGAATCATATCGTCCGTTGGGAGACAAAAAAATTGCCGCTATCGGCATCTATGATCATCAGTTTGTCTACCTTGACGACAAAGCAATCTTAAGCAATGCATGGGCCGGGACCTTTTATTCCAAACATGAACTACCCGATGCAACTGTATTTTCAGTTGGGACTGATTTCACTTCGCTTGTTGCTGCAGGTACAAATCTTAAGTGTATTAAAGATTCACAAACCCTTTGGACCGGGAAAACGGACGATACTGTAATCGATATCAGATTTGCTTCAGAATCAGGCCTTTTCTGGATTCTTACAGACAAATTACTCTCCTCATTCTCTCCTAAAGACAAAAAACTGACAACTTATTTTGAAGGAGCGGACTTTACTTCGTTTGATCTGACTGACAAGAGTTCAAAAGCGATTATCGGGACAAAGAACGGATATATTGAAGTAAGCTCAATAACAGGAAAACAGATTGGTGAGATTCACAGGAAAATTCCGTGTACGGACATTACTTGTGTAGATGTTATCAACGGAAAAATCTGGTTTGGTTCAACATTCGGTGCATTTATGCTTCGTGAAGATGGTAAGTTTAACTACTACAACGGTGAGCGATGGCTACCCGGTGACCAGGTAAATCATATCTCAGAAGGTCCTGAGAATTCAGTTCTTATTTTGACCAGTAAAGGGTTGGGACAGATTTGCTTTAAACAAATGACCCTTGAAGAGAAGGCAATGTACTTTGAAAAGCAGGTCAGGGATCGTCATATCCGCAATGGTTTTAACTCGTCGATTGAAGGAATGAAAGATGGAAATATCTCCACAGGCTTCGTCAGGGACTCAGATAATGATGGTTTATGGACATCTATGTACCTTGGTGGCGAAGTTTTCAGGTATGCTGTCACAAAATCGCCTGAAGCATTGCAGAATTGTTATGAATCTCTCGACGCCATGGAACGTCTTTATACAATCAACTCCAACCCGGTTGGGTTTCCTTCCAGATCTTTTGAACGTCGTGGTGATATGAACAGATTATCCGACCATGACAGGTGGCAACATGCCAAAGATCCGGAATGGGACTGGAAGGCCACCACAAGCAGCGATGAGGCTATTGGACATATCTTTGCCCTGGGGGCAATGGCTGAACTTATCAGTGTTGAACCGATGAAATCAAGGGCAATTCACCTTATCGATATTTTGATGCAGCATATTGTCGACCATAACATGTACCTGATCGATTTTGATGGTAAACCAACTACATGGGGAAGATGGAATCCGGAATATGTGAATGCACGCCCGGTGATGGTAGGCGACAGAAAAATCTGTTCATCGAATATCACCTCCATGCTTCAAACAGCCTATCATTTTACCCATAAAGAGATTTACAAAAAGAAAGCGCTGGAGTTGCTATATAAAGACGGATTTCTCGAGAATTTGATGCGTCCGATGAAATCAATTGGGATGGCTCCTGCCGATGCTGATGCACTGAGCAAAGACCTTTCTAACGGCTGGAACCACTCCGATGATGAAATGTACTTTCTGGGTTACTGGGGCTTGTACCGTTATGCCCTGAATAACGAACTCAAGATGAAGTTCAAAGAATCAATTATTGACCACTGGGAGATCGAACGTCCCGAAAAAGAGGGAGCATGGAATATCGTTACCGCAATGACAACCAATAATTTCGATCTTAATGAAGCGGTATGGTACCTTCAGAAACATCCGCTGGACCTGATCAATTGGGATATTATGAACAGTCACCGCAAGGATATTGAGCCGATAGCGCCAAATTTCAGGCAACAAACCCTCAAAGAGGTCCTTTCTCCAGCCGAAAGACCAGTTCAGCGTCATAACGGAAATATGTTCAATATCGACCAAAAAGGGGGTAACGGTACCGGTGAAGAAAGCGCCGGAGATATCTGGTTATTGCCCTACTGGATGGCACGGTATCTCGGGGTGATCAGTGCACCGGCAAGGGGAAATGAAGGAATTAAAAAATGAATGAATTAAATGATTATCAGCGATATGGAAATTATTTATCCATATCGCTGATGAAATATTATGCGTTCTTAGCCCCATCGGGGCGAAATATTGGCAGTCTGGGGTAAGCGACCATAGGGAGCGCCACCCCGGGTTAATTGAGATGTCAAACCGTCCGCGATTGAAAGCCGAACAGAACCTGTTGCCTCATTCGGACGGAATAACGATTACCTTCAAAAAAGAAATTTCAAAAATAAAGTTGGATAGCAATAAAAAACAAATTATATACAGATGAAACCATCAATAAGAAGCATCATACTGCGAACTATTGCAATAACCCTTATTTTATCGGCAACCAATTCAGTCGCCCAGATTGCCAACAAACACCTTGATAAACCTTTTACCCAGGATTACAGCATTAAGTATAATCTGGCCGACAAGAGTATCAAGCTCAGCAAGGTCGTTTCCGACAGAAACGGCTATATCCAGATTCTCTCTTCAAAAGGGTTGTTACGACCCCGCGATGGTCAGTTCCTCTTCCCTGGAACACTCGTCACTGACAGACAGGACAGACCAACCTCCGATAAAAAGATTGCAGGAATTGGAACCTACGAGAATCAACTGGTTTATATTGATGATAAAGCAATATTAAGCAATGCCTGGGCCGGAAAATTATTTTCGAGACATACAATGCCGGGAGCATCAATGCTTGCCGGAGGAAAGGATTTCACCTTTTTAATCTCTGACGGAAAAACCCTTCATCTGCTTAAAGATTCCCAAAAATTGTGGGAAGGTAACCTTGCCGGCGATGAGGTGAAAGACATCAAGTTCGATGCAGTAAACAATTTCTTCTGGATTCTTGGAAGTGCCTCTATAAGTGTATTTTACCCAAATAAAAACGAGATCCTAAAGGTTATTAACGGTAATAATTTGACCTGTATTGCACCGGCAAATGGAAAACTTATAGTTGGTACATCAGACGGCTATTTTGAAGTTGATTCAAAAACAATGAAGCAGAGTGGTGAAGTCCGAAAAAAGATGCCGTGGACCGAAATTACAACAGTCAGTGAAATTGACGGTAAAATCTGGTTCGGATCAACCTGGGGAGCTATGATGCTTCGCCCGGATGGAAAATTTAATTATTATGCCTCAAAACGTTGGATTCCCTCCGATACGATTGTGAATATCGCGAAAGGACCAGATAATTCAGTTCTAATTCTTACAAGCAGGGGAATGGGAAAGATCGTGTTCAACGATATGACTTTGTACGAAAAAGCGATGTTCTTCGAGAAACAGGTGAGGGACCGGCATATCCGTCTTGGTTTTAACGCTTCAGTTTCCGGAATGACCGACGGAGACGTAACCTCCGGATTTGTTGAAAATTCGGATAACGACGGTTTATGGACTTCAATGTATCTTGCCGGTGAAACTTTCAGATATGCTGTTACCAAATCTGATGATGCCTTGCAGAATGTCCGCGAATCGCTCGATGCAATGGAGAGGCTGTATACAATCAATCCGCTACATTCAGGTTTCCCATCACGTTCGTTCGAACGATCGGGTTATAATAAAAACAGCCAACCGTGGAGACCCACCGAGGATCCTGAATGGGACTGGAAATCGACAACAAGCAGCGACGAGGCTATCGGACATATCTTTGCGTTTGGGGCCATTGCGGAACTAGTCTCAGATCCTGCTGTGAAAAAACAGGCAATTATGCTGATTGACACGTTAATGTCACATGTCCTGAAAAACGATTATTACATGATCGACTGGAACGGAAAACCAACACAATGGGGGAAATGGAATCCTGAATATGTGAATGCCCGTCCTAAAATGGTCGGTGACCGGAAGATCAATTCGTCCAACATCATAGCAATGCTTCAGACCGCATATCACTTTACTAAAAAACCAAAGTATAAAGATGCAGCATTTTATCTGATGAAAAAACATGGCTATCTTGAAAATCTGATGAAACCGATGAAGGAGATTGGCCCTGCCCCGGAAGATGCCGATCATCTAAGCAAGCAACTCTCAAACGGATGGAACCATTCAGACGATGAAATGTATTATTGCGGATATTGGGGGTTGTACCGCTACGCTCTGAATGATACCCTCAAAGTAAAATATAAGGCAGCCATTATTGACCATTTTGAAATTGAGAGACCTGAAAAAGAGGGATTATGGAATATCATGACAGCTATTGCAGGCGCCAAAAACATCGATTTAAAAGAAGCGATCTGGTACCTGCAGGAATACCCGCTTGATCTGATTAACTGGAGTGTGGAGGCCGACCAGCGAAAAGATATTGAGAAGATCGATCCGAATTTCAGGGAACAAACTATCAAAGAGGTACTTCCTCCCGATGAAGTAAGAATAGCGAGGCACAATGGAAACCGTTTTGATATGAGCGAACGTGGTTCAGGACGTTCGGAAAACAGTGCAGGCGACATCTGGCTGCTGCCTTACTGGATAGGTCGTTACCTGGATGTTATCAGCGCACCTGTGAAGAAGAATGAAAAATGAAGAAATGAAAAAATGAAAAAATTAAGGTTACATTTTAAGAATGAAGCATACCATGGTTCATAAACCGCAAAATTCTTTATGAATCTTTGGTGTCCGTCAGCTGACGGATTGGTACTTTGGTGGCGAATCTTTTAATTTTTTTTGTTAATTAGTTAAATAATAATTTGATAATATTCAAATGAAATCAATTCAATTAACCAGGTTTTTCATTTGCCTGTTGATTATCCCAACTCTATCCCTGATGTCATCCTGCACACGTCAGGTCAGCGAACAAACTGTAAAAGATGTGATGGACAAAACCATTACAAGATTATACAAGACCATGGATGTCAAAGAATTGAGCAACCTGGACAACGACAAGGTTATGGCGCTCTTTTCAGAAGAGGAAAAAGAGGTGCTTTCCACCCGGCATTGGATGTTTAAAGTAAATGTTCCTGCCATCGTTTCGGTGATGCGAAGCAGCGATCAGAATATTACCCCATTCTGGTTGACCAGCAGCGGATTTGTCAAAACGGACCGGACAATAAAAAATGAACAGATCACTTACGAAGTGTGGCAAAAGACCTTTGACGTAGGAACAGTGGGACTTGGTGTTAACGGCTTCGAGAATTATATGCTTCACTATTTTGTATCGGTTGCCCCGAAAAATAAAAATGACAAGCTAATACTCAGTGATTTTTTTCCTGCTAATCAACATGTTGGCGTTTTGGAAAACGGTGCTTTTATATATCATGACTGGGATGAGCTGGTTATTAAAGATGTTCCCGATGCTATGAAAGGGGAAAAATTACTCACCACGATCAGGGGACGAGGTGAAGAGTCCCATCTGATCGGAGCATTCAGGTCAACAGCATTCCCATCATCATCCAAACCTGACCAGCTGATGCTTACCTGGAGTTCAGATCCCTCAACCGGAATCGATGTTCAGTGGCGCACCGACACAACCATTTCATCCGGAACCGTGAAATACCGCAAAAAAGGGAGTCATCAGGAATATTCTGTCAGAGCTTCCCAATACCGGATGGAAGACCGTGTTTTAATGAATGACCGTTATATCAACCGGTTTACAGCTGAATTAAGGGATTTAACACCAGGGACGACCTATGAATACCAGATAGTTCCTCTGACAGAATGGTCAGATGCTAACAGCTTTTCCACTTCAGTTCCTGATAACAAGTTCTCCTTTAACTGGTTCGGAGATACACATCATTCGCCCAAATATGGTCAGATATTAAGACTCTCAGAGAAGGATTATCCTGAGGCTGCGTTCTTTTCGATCGCAGGTGATATGGTTAGCGATGGTCTGCATCGTGATCAGTGGGATGATCTGTTTGAGTTCTCCAAACCGGCTCTATCCCGCAAACCTATGATGTCCGTCCTTGGAAATCACGATAACCGAAGTGGCTTGGGGGCTCTGATGTATCGCGAGCTTTTCAGCTACCCGAAGAACGCTCCGGCCGGAGTCGAAAAAGAGCATACCTATTCGTTCAAATATAAGAATGCTCTTTTTCTGATGATTGATGCCACCGCTCCCATCGATACTCAAAGTGTCTGGATAGAGAAAGAGCTAGCCAGAACAGATGCAACCTGGAAATTTGCTATGTTCCATTTCCCACCATACAACTGGGAAGAACCTTACTTCAACATTCAAAAAGCCTGGGTCCCCATTTTTGACAAATACCATGTCGATATGGTGATGTGCGGTCATATTCATTATTATATGCGTTCGAACCCGATGAAGAACGGGAAAGTAGTTGCCTCTTATAATGACGGAACAGCCTACCTGATTTCGATTGGGATTCCTGCCAACGCCCGTGAAATGTCTCCGGAGCCTTATGCAGCAGTTCGGAATAATGAAGGTCCCCTGTTCCAGAATGTAAAAATTGACGGCAAGCAGCTTACATTTGTATCTGTAAATGCAGATAATAAGGTTGTTGATTCATTTAAAATTAATAAATAAGAAGAGTGTACTAAAACGATTATTATATTGACTCTCCTCTCTGCGAAACTCTGTGACAACTTTGTGTAACATCTCTGTGGTAAAATTAATTTCAAAATGAACCCCGGAGAAGAAACACAGACGGACAAAGTCTTGGTATAACTTCTTAAAACAAATACATTTCATGAACAAACTACTGTTATGTAATTTCTTACTATTTCTCATCATCCTTCAGGTTTCAGCAGCACCCAATTCGGATTTGAAATTTAACCTTAAGGGCCAATTTAAAATAGTTCAGTTTACCGACACCCACATCGATCTTAAAAAAGGTTCAAACCTCGAATGATTATATTGGCGTGTTGGACAAAATCGCACTTGCATACGGACGTGTCACAAAGAAAATGAAAGATTCCTCTGATCCGATTGCAGGAGGAAGGGTGATTGTTATAAAGGAGGGTAAGCGGGAGTTCGACACGTGGATCAGGGAGACTGGCGGCACGAAGGTTTTGGAATGCTCCTATCCTGCTTCGTTTGTAATTAAAAAGTAAAAAATAAAATGCAAGTTACTCTGTAAAAATCTGTGTTATCTGTGGTGAAATAATGTGATTAAACTTTCGAATGATGAAAAAGATCATTTACAAACTAAAAACAACGCTATTAATTACCATTCTTTCTGGTTCTGCCATTGCTCAGGATTTATCCGGTACCCATCAAAAATTCTGGAAACCCCAGTCAGACGATGTTTATTTTCAGGAGGTATCAAAAAAGGTCCCTTCTACTCAACCTGTTCAAAGTATAGCTGTTTCTGAAAATCAATGCTATTCGGTTATCGATGGGAATATCTTCCTGTTATCAGGCGACATTTTTACGGTTGAAAAAGCAGCTCCTACAGGAGTAAAGAGACTGCTGGCAATTGACAAAGATCTTTGGGCACTCGCAACAGATGGTATTTATCTACTGAAAAACAAATTATGGCAGAAGATTGACAATCAGGAATATGTCGATCTTTGTGTTCACCAGGGGGCACTTTATGGGGCCACGAAGGAGGAGATCTTTCGTCTTGAAAACGACCATTTTGTGTCGATCAAACCAAAAGGAGGATACTATTCAAGTGATATTACAATGCTTATGGAGGATGGTTCGCAACTCCACGCTGACCCTGTACGGCTTGGACCCATTATGAAAATCGCATCCTACAGCGGCACATTTTATGTTCTTCAGCCCGGACGGGTCATTCTATTCGACGGGCTTATTGTCAATCAGGATTTTATCGATTGGGGAAGGCTTCCTTCACAAGTAACAACCGACATGCTCAGTTTTGGCAGCAGGCTTTTTATTGGAACAAACAAAGGATTGGGCGTACTGCGAGGCGCCACACTGACGGTTTTACAGGGTAAGGACGGACTTCCGGTAGAAAATACGACCTGCCTGACAAGGGGTTTTGATGATGATATCTGGATCGGTACTTCACAAGGTGCTGTGAGAATGTTAAAGAATGACTGGCATTATTTCGGGGCGGATCACTGGTTACCAGGTGATCATGTTAATGATATTGCAGTAAGTGGTCACAAGGTTTATATTGCAACCAACATGGGCGTTGGAATAATTAGTTATGAGCCATTTACGCTTCAGAAAAAGGCAGCATTTTATCAACGGCATATCGATGAGTGGGGACACAAACGGCTTGGGTTTATCCATTCGATTTATAAAAAAAATGGAGAATGGGTCAGGGAAGTTAGTGATAACGATGGCGGAAATACCGCCCCATACCTGGCAGCAATGTGTTACAAATACGCTGTAACCGGTGATAAAACAGCACGGGCAGAGGCGGTTGCTTCCTTTAAAGCATTGCTCTGGCTTGAACGAATTACCCCGGTCAGGGGATTTTTTGCCCGGGCAATCTGGTCGACTACTGCCGATAAGGATGAGCGTAGCACCCAGGGATCGGGCGGATTACCCGCACGATGGTACCCAACCAAAGACGGGAAATGGTTTTGGAAAGGGGATACATCGAGCGATGAGGTTACATCCCATTTTTATGCTGTAACACTCTTCTACGACCTTGTAGCTGAAGGAGCTGAGAAAGAGCTGGCAAGAGAACATCTGAACCGGATTGCGGGATACATCTTAAAAAGCGGATATGTATTGCCCGATATGGATGGCAAGCCTACACGCTGGGGTCGCTGGAATCCCGAATACCTACTCCGCCCTTATGGATATAACGACCGGGGAGTGAATGGGCTTGAGGTTTTGGCATTTATGCAATCGGCTTATTCTATTACAGGAGATGTAAAATTCAGCAAAAGCTTGCAACAGCTGGTCGGTTGGGGTTATGCCGAGAACACAATCCGGCAGAAAAACACATTCCCTCCCGCGACCCTTGCCCCCTGGGACGACAACCTCGCCTTCGAAAGTTACAATACCTTGCTCCGTTACACTACCGATCCTAAATTGCGGTCGATATATCTGCGAAGTATTGAACGAACCTATGAAGTAAAAAGGATGGAGCATATTCCATGGTTCAACTTTTCATATGGTGCAATGACAGGTAACGACTGCGATCTTGAACAGTGTGTAAAACACCTTCGTGAATGGACACTTGATTGTACGGAGTATAATTATCATAATTCGCTCCGTGACGATCAGTATCTGGAAGCTGGCTACACCTCATACGAAGGGGCAATACGTGCGTTTTCGCCACGTGAGACCTGTGTCAAAACCAGCAGCCGGAATGCCACTTTCCCCGATGGAGGTGCAAATGGGAATGTAATCAAAGAACCTACAGGTTTTCTGCGGGATTACTGGATGGGGCGGTACCATGGTTTTATCCTTGCTCCTGCAACCACTGATCCTAACCTTATAACTATTACTGAGCCGTCCTCGGGTCCAAAGGGGGCAAAGCCTTATGACGGGCCGGATATGCCTGAATTTTAATAAATTTGAAAATAGATCATCCTAACAAATACAATCATGAATCACCTCTTTATCAGATCATTAGTCCTTTTTCTTTTTATTAGTACAGGAACTACAAGTCATCTTCGGGCCCAAACTGACAATCCCGTCGACCATGTTAATCCGTTTGTAGGAACCGACTTCTTCGGCCATACGTTTCCAGGCGCTTCCCGTCCATTCGCAATGGTTCATTTGAGTCCTGATATGAATACCCAGGGTTGGACCTATTGTGCAGGCTATATCTATTCAGATAACTCTATAATGGGTTTCAGTCACACCCACTGGAGCGGAGTTGGAATGGTGAACGGTGGCGAGGTGATGCTTATGCCAACCGTCGGTTATAAACTAAAAACCATGGCAGGATCTCCCGAAAATCCCGAGGAAGGTTACAGGTCGAAATTTGACCACTCAAGTGAGTCTGCTTCACCCGGATATTATTCAGTGGTATTAAAAGACTACAACATTCGGGTCGAATTAACATCGACACAAAGGGCAGGTTTTCATCGCTATACCTTTCCAAAAGCCGATTGTTCAAGAGTAATTCTTGACCTTGGTCATCAGATCGGGAGCAACTCCTCAGAAGAGTTGTCCGAACTAAATATCATCAATAACAACCGCATCGAAGGGATAAAAAGCACGACTCTTGGAAAGGTTTACTTTGTAGCTGAATTCAGCAGACCATTTACCTATTACGGCACCTTTGACAATGACCTGAAAACCCCGGAATCAGGCGGAAGTCTGTGGCCTTACAAAAATGGCGAAACAGGAAAAAATATCGGAGCCTTTGTATCCTATAAAACTCACGAAAATGAACAGATCCTCGTAAAGGTTGGTATTTCGTATACGAGTGTAGAAGGTGCACGAAGGAACCTTTCTGCCGAGATTCCCAACTGGGATTTCGACAGGATAAGAAATGAGAGTCGCGAAGTTTGGGAAAAGGAGCTGTCACGGATCAAAATCGATGGGGCTACAGATGACCAGAAAGAGATTTTCTATTCAGCGCTCTACCACTCATTCCTTGCACAGTATATTTCACAGGATGTCGATGGGAAATATATCGGGGCAGACAAGGAAGTTCATCAGGCCAAAGGATACGACATGTACGGATCTTTCTCATGCTGGGATACTTACAGGTCACAGCATCCGTTATTGACATTGACTGCACCAACTCATGTAAATGATTTTATCAAGTCGATTGCTGCTACAGCCAAGGATTACGGATGGCTTCCTGCACAACATTTCCTCAATCTGTATGGTGAAGCAATGGTTGGCGACCACCTTATCCCGATTATCGTGGATGCGTACCTTAAAGGATTCAGGGATTTTGATGTGAACTTTCTTTACGAGGCAATGCGGAAAAAAGCGCTCGAAGAGCCAAAACCTCCTGTTCCCCATTATGCCGGACGATCGGGCCTCAAATATTATATGGAGCTTGGATACACACCCGTTGATAAAGTTACTGAATCGGTTCCAAATACATTGGAGCTGGCTTATGACGACTGGTGCATCGCACAATTGGCCAAAGAGCTTGGTAAAAGTAAAGATTATGAGCTGTTTATAAAAAGAGCTCATAACTACCAAAATCTCTGGGAACCTACCACTAAATTTATGCGTCCCAAAATGGCTGATGGCACCTGGCTTGAACCCCTAAATGGCCGTGAACAGGAAATTGTAAAAGTGGGTGAACACTCCTGGTATAAATATTTTGATCCGCTTTTGGTTGGCAAAAGGCCTAACCGCCATTACACCGAGTCGAATGCCTGGCAGTATATCTGGTCAGTCCAGCACGATGTCAAAGGATTGATTAACCTTTTCGGTGGAAACAAAGCATTTACAGCAAAGCTTGACACTTTTTTTGAGATGAGCCCAAATATCACTCCTCCCAAATATGTTGGTGTTGTAGGTACAATCGGGCAATATGTGCATGGTAATCAGCCATCACATCACGTTGCCTACCTCTATGATTTTGCAGGAGAACCCTGGAAGACACAGCTCAGGGCGAGGGAGGTTGTCGAGGAACTCTACCGCAGTGGTCCGGGAGGCGTATGCGGCAATGAAGATATGGGTTCACTTTCATCCTGGTATGTCTTAAGTTCAATGGGATTCTATCCGGTTACTCCTGGCAGCCCCTTTTATGCAATAGGTAGTCCGTTGTTCGCACATGCAGTTATTGATCTGGGCAAAGGGAAAACATTTACGATTGAAGCAAAGAATAATTCTCATGAAAATAAATACATCCAATCCGCTAACCTGAATGGCAAACCATTAAATAAAACCTGGTTATCCCAGAAGGAAATTACCGACGGGGGAATTGTTTCGTTCGAAATGGGTCCTGAACCCAACAAAAAATGGGGTTCAAAACCGGAAGATGCCCCGCCATCAATGAGTAAATAAGGAGTTTCTCTTTCAAAAAGGGTGTAGTATTTTTAATTTGGAAAATTTGGTGAAACTTGGTGTTTTTGTGTTTTGTTGGCAAAAAGGAAATTCCTAAAGTTTTCATTGAATGCTATTAATTTCTACTAAAATAATCAATTGTGAAATTATCCGTGTTAAGGCTTCTCTACATTGTCTTTATTTCGGCTCTCTGGTTGCCGGCAATCTGTCTGGCCCAATCTGATAATCCTGTCGACTATGTAAACCCATTCCTGGGAACAGAATTCTTCGGGCATCAATTCCCCGGGCCGTCACTCCCATTTGCGATGGTTCACCTGAGTCCCGATATGGACACAGAAGGGTGGAACTATTGTTCCGGATATAACTACTGCGGGAATTCAATTATCGGATTTAGTCATACCCATTGGAACGGTGTGGGAATGCTTAATGGCGGAGAGATTCTGTTGATGCCTACCGGAGGCGATAAGCTGAAGACAGTTCCCGGAAGGAAGGAGCATCCGGGAGAAGGGTACCGCTCGGTTTTCGATCATGCTCACGAGGTTGCCTCTCCAGGGTACTATTCTGTTTTACTGAAGGATTACCAGATAAAAGCTGAGTTGACAGCGACCCGAAGGGTTGGATTTCACCGCTACACTTTTCATAAGGGGATCAATTCTCATATCATCCTGGATCTGGGGCACCAAATCGGAGATAATTTTTCGCTTGAGTTATCGGGCCTGAGAATCCTTGATAATAACCGGATTGAAGGGATGAAAAGTGCCGGTTCAGGAAAATTATATTTTGTCGCCAAATTCAACAAGCCTTTCAAATACTACGGAACTTTCGATAATGATCTGAAAACCCCCGAATCAGGAGGAAGTATCTGGCCCTATAAAAATGGAGAAACAGGCAGGAATATTGGAGCATTTGTCACATTCTCAACATCAGAAAACGAACAGATTCTGGTAAAGGTCGGAATCTCATATACAAGCATTGAAGGTGCACGCAGGAACCTGGATGTAGAAATCCCGGGCTGGGATTTCGATCAGGTCATACACGACGCCCGCACAATTTGGGAAAATGAGCTGTCACGAATTAAAATTAATGGAGCCACCAGCGCTCAGAAAGAGACTTTTTATACAGCAATCTATCATTCGCTGCTCTCCCAGTATATTTCGCAGGATACAAACGGGAAATACCTGGGACCTGACCATAAAATTCACGAAGCCAAAGGGTATGATTATTACGGATCATTCTCCTGCTGGGATACCTACCGGTCGCAGCACCCGCTGCTGACTCTGACTGCACCCGGTCATGTCAATGATTTTATCCGGTCGATTGTTGCCAAAACAAAGGATTATGGCTGGCTTCCGGCTCAGCATTTCCAGAATATATTCGGTGAGGCTATGGTGGGCGACCACCTGATTCCTGTTATTGTCGATGCCTATATCAAGGGTTTCCGCAATTTTGATGTGAAATTTCTCTATGAAGCTATGCGGAAGAAGGCGCTCGAAGAACCCAGACCTCCAATCCCTTCATCCGCCGGAAGATCAGGCCTTAAGTATTATATCGAACTTGGATATGCTCCATTTGATAAAGTAACCGAATCGGTCCCCAATACATTGGAACTAGCTTATGATGACTGGTGTATCGCCCAGCTGGCCAATGAACTGGGCAAGAAACAGGATTATCAACTGTTTATGAAGAGAGCGCATAATTACTGCAATTTATGGGACAGCAAAACCCGTTTCATGCGTCCGAAGAATTCTGATGGTTCATGGCTCGAGGCTTTAAATGGCAGAGAACAGGAAATTGACAGCCTGAATGGCCATTACTGGTACAAATATTTTGACCCCCTGCTGCTTGGTGAACGCCCCAACCGTCACTACACCGAATCGACAGCCTGGCAATATATCTGGGCGGTTCAGCATGATATTCAGGGATTGATTAAACTGTTTGGCGGAAATAAGCAATTTACAGCGAAACTGGATACCTTTTTCACAATGAGTCCAAATATAACGCCACCCAAATACGATGGCGTTGTGGGTACGATAGGCCAATATATTCAGGGAAATCAACCCTCACACCATGTTGCTTACCTGTATGATTTTGCCGGTGAACCATGGAAAACACAACAACGGGTTCGACAGATATGCGATCAGCTTTACCGCGATGGTCCCGGCGGAATATGCGGCGAAGAAGATATGGGCTCATTATCTTCATGGTATGTTCTGAGTTCAATGGGATTTTACCCGGTTACACCCGGAAGTACCTGTTATGCAATCGGAAGTCCTCTGTTTGGAGAAGTAACAATAACCCTTGAAAATGGAAAATCATTTGTTGTATCTGCTCATAACAACTCTCATGAGAACAAATACATACAATCAGCTGTACTTAATGGCAAGCCACTGACCAGAACCTTCATATCCCAAAAGGAGATCACCGATGGCGGAAGTGTGATCTTTGAAATGGGACCTGAACCTAACCAAAAATGGGGTTCCGGTCCTGATGATGCCCCTCCGTCAATGAGCAAACAAATTACACTATAAAAAATCTATGGTTACTAAAGCAATTCTGCTGACTTTCGTCAGGAAATCATTAAATAATAATAATTATATAGATTATACCCAAAACCCTTTTTTTGTATATATTTGATAATAAACTTTATAAACATTAACTATAATAAAATGAAAAAGCTAAATTTACATATATCCCTGGTTCTGACGATATTAATGCTGGCTGGATGCTCCAAAAAAGAGATGCAGAGCCCTGCGGTAACGTTAACATTAAAAAGTTCAAGTATACAAACAGGCTATCCTACGGTCCCCAATGAACTCCTTATCAAATTTAAAAGTGGGGTTGATGATAATGGGAAGAACGGGGTACTGGGGAAAATCGGGGGAAAACATAAGGAAAAGATTCTTACAAAAGCAATGACAAATGGCGGCGACAAGCAAGGACTTAACATTGTGAATGTACCCGGGAGCGTTGATGATGCTATTGCAAAAATTAAAAACCTTGCAGAAGTTGAATATGCCGAGCCCAATTACATTTATACCAACCAGGCAGTTTCTAATGATCCACTTTTCAGTTTGATGTGGGGAATGTTTGGAACAACGACCTCCCCTGCCAACCAATACGGGAGTCAGGCTGCAGTAGCCTGGGCTGCAGGACATACGGGATCAAAGTCGGTATATGTTGGTATTATTGATTCAGGATATATGTATGACCACGAAGATCTGAACCATAATGCAGCAACTGTTCCGGGGGAGATTCCGGATAACGGTCTGGATGATGATGGTGATGGTTATATTGATGATGTGTATGGCTGGGATTTTAATGATAATAGCAATACCGTTTTTGACGGTCTTGAGGACGTTCACGGCACTCATGTAGCCGGGATTATCGGCGCATTTGGTGGAAATCAAAAGGGAGTTGCGGGGGTTTGCTGGAATGTGAATCTATTATGTGCGAAATTTGTTGGTCCAACCGGAGGTACTCTTTCAAATGCAATCAAAGCTGTCGATTATTTCACCAACCTGAAATTAAGAGGGGTAAATATCGTTGCTACAAATAACTCCTGGAGCGGTGGTGGTTTCTCCCAGGGATTACAGGATGCCATTGAACGGGCAAATCAGGCAAATATCCTTTTTGTTGCCGCAGCAGGAAATGACGGGATAAATACTGAACCCAGAACGAGTTATCCTTCAGGGTACCCTAACGCAAATGTAATTTCCGTTGCTTCTATTAATTCTGTAGGAGAGTTATCTTCCTTTTCAAACTATGCACCAACTAAGGTTGATCTTGCCGCACCGGGAGAGTTAATTGCATCCTGTATACCCCATCTTACCGATACCGGTGATTTTATTTCAAGTTATGCCTATATGAGTGGCACCTCAATGGCGGCACCATTTGTAACAGGCGCTGCTGCCTTGTATGCATCAACCCATCCCGGTGCAAAAGCAGCAGAAATAAAGGCTGCTATACTGGATGCAACCATTAAAACCAAATCACTGAACGGCAAGTGTAAGACTCATGGCAGGCTGAATGTAAGCGGGTTCTGATAAATCAGAAACATTCAGAAGGGTTAAAAGTCTGATTTTAAATGATTAACGCGCAACTACTTAGGAGAAAGGAAGGCTAAAACTAAATGTGGCACCTCTTCCGACCTTACTTACAACCTTCAAGTCTGAACCGTGTTTTTGGATGAAATCCTTGCAGAGAATTAATCCTAATCCGGAACTTGGCTCATTTTCGGTCCCTTTCCGGTTTGTTTTGGTAATGAGACAGAATAATTTATCTATGATTTTCTTATCCATGCCAATGCCGGTATCTTTAATTGAGATCTCAACTGAATCGTTAGAATCAGGCTGCGCAGTGATGGTTATTTTACCCCCCTTAGGTGTAAATTTCACTGCATTGTTGCATAAATTCCGCATGATGCTTTCAAACATATGAACATCAGCACATGCAGATAAATCGGTGTTGATATTCACATGGAAATCTATCCCCTTTTTTCTTGCAGCGACCAACGAATTTAAGGTGCAGTCAGTAATTTTTTTCAACAGGTTAAAAGGTTCAGGTGCAAAACTAAAAAGTCCTCTTTGCATTTGAGACCATTCCAGAAGATTTCCAAGCAAACTGTACAGATTACTTGCAGACTCTTTCATCATCAGGGCAAGACTTTGGATCTCATCCAATGTCATACGTGATAACCCCTCAGCCATCATTTCGGTGAGCCCAAGGAAGCCGTTGAATGGGGCACGAAGATCGTGCGAGATGATTGAGAAGAACTTATCTTTTTCAGAATTGAGTCTTTGAAGTTCTTTGTTCTTAAGTTCTATTTCCTGGTTCCTGGTTTCCCGTTCGGTGATATCACGAAATGAGGCGAAAACAACCTGTCTGTTTCGTAGCGTAAATTCACCACCCGAAATATCCACCGGGAAAACAGTACCGTTTTTCTTCCTGTAGTACCGAAGCTCTATTCTGTTCTGTTGTGAAGATATCGCTTGCTTGCTTTTTTCAGATTCAGCCGATAATTCAACAATCTTTAATGTTAAGATCTCATCCCTGGAATAGCCAAAAAGATTGCACGCTGAATCATTAACTTCCAGGATATTAAGAGTCTCTTTGTCAAACAGTAGAAGTCCATTTTTATCTGTTGAGAAGAGGCTGCGGTATTTTTCCTCGCTCTCCT
>CAIOOC010000243.1 GCA_903859795.1 uncultured Bacteroidia bacterium | reverse complement strand
GTTCGTCATCAGAGGAATATATCTTTTCGATGACATATGCCTTTTTTCTGGATAATCTCCAGATTGGGTACCAGAAGCTTATCGTATTCGGTAAGCAATGTTGTTAACCATTGATTCAAATAGGGAAACAAACTTCTTTGGACATGACACTTAAACAATGATATCTTCTGGAAGAGCTTCAGAGCATTTTTTTGCCTATTATTCGCCTCACATAAAAAATTACCATGGACCGCCGATCAGTGAAATTTTTACTTTTCTTTGCGTCATATTATCCCTCAGTCACCAAATCTTTCGACATTTCACAGAAGGCTCCACAGTAACACAGGAAAAGTCGTCATGCCAGATGAACCCAAGAACAAAATAAATTTTTTTAACATTGAGGGGTATATTCTAACCCTCTTTCTTTTTGCTATGATTCTGATTTCTTGTGTGCAAATTCTCTTGAGAATTGTATTTTCCAGTGGACTATCGTGGGCAGACCAGGTTCTTCGTTATTTGGTATTATGGAGTGGTCTTCTCGGAGCCGCTATGGCAACGTCTCAAGGCAAACACATCTCCATGGATATCATAAGCTTCCTGATCCCGAAATCCTTGCAGACCTGGCTTCATGTGGTAACCAACCTCTTTTCAGCCATAGTAACGGGATTCCTGACTTGGGCTGCCTACCTGTTTATCCGCAGTGAAATCGAATTCGGAAATTCTCAACTCCTGTCGGTTCCGTCCTGGGTCTGGAATTTAATCTTTCCAATAGCCTTTATTTTAATAGCGTTTCGCTTTCTGCTGGCGGCCTGGAAAACTGGAATGTCGATCCTCTCCTTTAATAAAAGACAAGGAAAGCCGTAAATCATGATCATCCCCAATCTGATAACGGTCCTGTTCGCATTGCTGGGATCTCCTCTCTTCATTGTTATTTCAGCCTTGGCCTTGCTTGCCTTCCACTCCGTGGGCATTGACCTTTCAGTAATCGTCATCGAAATGTCACGGCTGGCTGACACTCCCTTGCTGGTGTCCCTACCTCTTTTTATTTTTGCAGGAACTCTTCTATCAGAAAGTGGCACACCAAGACGTATGCTCAAGCTTTCCGAACTGCTACTCGGCTGGATGCCCGGAGGATTAGCTGTTGTTTCTCTGACCGTCTGCGCGGTTTTTACCGCTTTTACAGGTGCATCCGGCGTGACCATCGTCGCCCTTGGCGGTCTGCTACTACCCGCTCTTCTGAAAGATGGTTATACTGATCGGTTTTCAATCGGTCTGCTCACATCGTCAGGCAGTTTGGGGTTGCTCTTTCCACCCAGCCTTCCGTTGATCCTTTACGGGGTTATCTCAGAATCACGTATCGATCATCTCTTTCTAGCCGGGATCTTGCCGGGAGTTTTAATGCTCCTGCTGCTTATTGTCTATTCCATGTTCAAAGGCCCTGTGAGACCCAAAAAAAAGGCTCGATATTCCGGCAGGGAAATCTTCTCAGGACTTTCCGAGTCAGCTTGGGAAATTCCTCTTCCGATTATCATCCTCGGCGGCATCTATGGCGGATTTTTATTGGCAAGCGAGGCGGCGGCGGTTACTGCACTCTATGTTCTGATTATCGAGACTTTCATTTATAAGGATATCTCCATTTCCCAAATTCCAAAAATCGTGGGAAAATCGATGATGCTTTTTGGTGGGATCCTTGTGATTCTTGCAGCATCCAGAGCAACCACAAATTTCTTGGTGGACCAGGAAGTTCCAGTCCATCTTTTTCATTTCATCCGTAATCATATCAGCGACAGATACACATTCCTTCTGTTGTTGAATGTCTTTCTGCTTATCGTTGGCTGCATGCTCGATATCTTTTCAGCCCTTGTTCTCATCCTCCCCCTTATTCTTCCAATTGCAAAGGGTTATGGAATCGATCCTATTCATCTCGGTATTATCTTTCTTACCAACCTTCAGATAGGTTATAATTCCCCTCCGCTCGGTCTTGATCTGTTTCTGGCCTCGTATCGTTTTGAACGGCCTATAATTGAACTCTATCGAGCCTCTCTGCCTTTTCTCGCGGTACTTTACATCACCTTGGCAATTGTAACTTATGTCCCATGGCTAAGCACAATACTAATTCGACTCTGGGGATAGACCGACACTTGACACAAGACAGAAAGTATTTTTTT
>CAIOOC010000242.1 GCA_903859795.1 uncultured Bacteroidia bacterium | reverse complement strand
GTATACAGCGAAGAGAATGATAGGCTATGGGATCTCTACAGGAAAGGGCTGGTGCCAAAAAAGATATTGCGTGGAGAGCGTTTTGAAGCCGCATTCAAAAGGAACGGTACACCATTAACCATTGGTGGAGAGGTTGTGAATGATGCCTATCTTTTAGAAATGGTAAGTCAGACAAGGCTCATCGAAGGGGCTCATAAAGTGCTGCAGTATTTACATAGTCGTTATAAGATTGCTATAATTACCAATGGGTTCAAAGAGGTCCAATATGATAAGATTGACAAGTCGGAATTGTCAAAATACTTTAGTAAAGTGTTTGTTTCCGAGGAAATAGGGACGCCAAAACCAGGAAAAAAAATCTTTGAACATGCTATAAAATCGATGAATGCTCCAAAAAAGAGTTCCCTGATGATTGGTGATTCCTGGGAAGCCGATATTCTAGGTGCGATGAATTTCGGGATTGATCAGATCTTTTTTAGCCAAAAAACAGCATCAGATTACACAGGGGGGGGATTCCAATATGCTTTTGACGATTCGAAAAGAGTTCTTTCTGATACATACCCCTCTATTTTGGCACCCAACCCAGAAATAAAACACCCCAAAAAAACCAAGACCAGCTTCATCTCAAACTTAGAACAATTATTGATTATTCTGTAAATAATTTTTATTCATTCTATACAAGCGACAGTATAAAAAAATTACAATTACTATTATTCAGATAATTAATCAAATAGACATTTTTGTCAAGTGCCTGATTGTAATAAACATGACAAAAGTCACATTTATCAAATTCTAACTCCTTCACTGTGTGTTACAAAAAGATTGCAGAATATTTTTCTTTAAATATATTTGCAACAAAATAACAATTTTTAACAACTTCGTGATTAGTGTTAACAGATTACCACAAAATCTGGCTTGACGGAACGAAGTGAGCTTAAAAAGATACTGTATTCAGAAGAATCATTAGTTTGTTTTTTTAATCATAAAGAATGAATTCCTATCGTAAATTCATTTAAAAATTTAAATAAATTATTTTTTGTTAAACCTTAAATTTTAGTCTATGAAGAAAATTTCGCTGTTGCTTGCTTTTCTAGGGTTCATAGGATTGCAAGTGGTATTTGCACAGACCAGGGAACTCTCTGGTGTTGTGACTTCCGGCGAAGATGGAAGTTCCATTCCGGGAGCTTCGGTCGTCGTTAAAGGAACTACACTGGGCACGGTCACGGATATGGAAGGTAAGTTTGTCCTTAAAGTTCCCCAAAACGCAAAAGCTTTATTGGTCTCTTTTGTAGGGATGACATCTGCAGATGTTCCCATTGGCAGTGCAACCAGCTACACCATTAAACTGAAAGCTGAAAGTATTTCGGTTGATGAAGTTATTGTTACAGCTTTTGGTATTAAGAGGAAACCCAAAGAGATGGGTGTCGCTACAGCCAAAGTTGACAATACTGAGCTGACTCAGGCAGGAGCTCCAAATGTTATGAACGGTTTGACCGGAAAGGTATCTGGCCTTCAGATCAACACAATTAATAACGGAGTAAATCCTGACACCAAGATTACCCTTCGGGGAAACCGCCACTTCCTGGCCAGTAACCAGGCATTAATAGTTTTGGATGGTGTTCCTGTAAGTGCAACCTATTTAAACTCGGTTAATCCGAATGACATCGAGAATGTTAACATATTGAAAGGTGCTTCGGCAGCTGCTCTTTACGGTAACGATGCTTCCAACGGTGTATTGATCGTCACAACAAAAAGAGGTGATAAGGGGAAAATGACAG
This sequence comes from uncultured Bacteroidia bacterium, assembly GCA_903859795.1. Lineage (GTDB taxonomy): Bacteria > Bacteroidota > Bacteroidia > Bacteroidales > Prolixibacteraceae > JAAFHB01. The sequence goes on along the minus strand of CAIOOC010000242.1, from coordinate 6,212 downwards.
TAAAAATCAGTAATGTCACTACTTTTGAAAATATTTCCTATATGCCTAATTTGCAAACCCGTTTTGGGTCAGGTTCCGGCGAAGCAGTAGGCGTTGCAGATCCTAATTATACATTCTGGATTGGCCCGGGCCGCAACACAGATCCTTATACCTCATACGAAAACCAGAGTTATGGACCGGAATTTAACGGACAAATGGTAATCCTGGGTGGTAAACTCGTTGATGGATCGTATCAGACAATACCTTACAGTGCTGTTAAGAACCAGAAAAAAGCATTCTTCAACACAGGTGTGACAATGCAAAATGACATCTCCGTAAGTAGCGGTGACGATGTAAGTCATTTCTATCTTTCGTTCCAGGATGTTAAAACTACCGGTACAGTTCCTTACGATTCCAATCGCAGAACAGGTGCCCGCATGTCGGCCGGAAGAACTTACGGAAAGTTCACCGCAGATTATACAATCAGTTTTACTCAGACCAATACAAGTACCTCAGGTGGTGACTTCAATCAAAGTCGTCCTGTTTACTGGAACATTCTGAATACTCCGGGTCAGGTTCCGATTACCCAGTACAAGGATATTTACAATAATCCTTTTGCCACGGTAGATGGCTACTATAATGCCTATTATCCGAACCCTTACTGGCAACTTCATCATGCCCGTAACAATGCGGTCCGCAACGACGTTCTCGGATCGGTTAACTTATCGCTTAAACCAGTTAAATGGCTGGATATTTCTGATCGTATTGGCCTCGTTTACAACGGGATAACCGATCATGATTACAAGGATGAGGCTGACTTCAACAGTTACAACGGAACAGACCCATGGGGTGCAGGTAACACCGCTTCAACTTCAACAGTCTGGAAGGGTTTTTCAAGCGATCAGATGAGGTCGACTATGATTTTGACAAACGACCTTCTTGCAACTGTTGATCAGAAATTTGGTGACTTCTCCCTAAAGTTAATTGGTGGTGCCTCTCTTTATTCTCAAAAATATGAGTCACAGTATGAGTATGCAGGTCAGCTCGTTATTCCCGATTTCTATAACGTGAGTAACCGCTCAGGTGAAGCACAGGTTTCTCAATCTACACAAAAGCGTAATTCGGTTGGTCTTTTTGGTGATGCAACTGTAGGCTACAAAAATTATGCTTTCCTTCACTTATCAGGCCGTAATGACTGGGATTCTAGGTTGACCCGTAAAAACCGTTCATTCTTCTATCCATCCGGTGATGTATCATTTGTCCTGTCGGAGATTTTCCCATCGATTGTTCAAAACGAAGTACTTTCTTTCATGAAGTTAAGAGGAGGCTGGTCACAAACCGGGCAGATTGCTCTGGGTGACTGGTATGGAACGCTTCCATCCTACCCGGCTGCAGCAGGATTTCCTTATGGCAGCACTTCAGGCTTTGCTTTAAGTACGACATTGAGCAATCCATTGTTAAAACCTGAAAAAACAACCGAAATTGAGGTTGGAGGTGAGTTTAGTTTCTTGAAAAATAAAATTCACTTGGAAACTAACCTGTACAAAACAAACACAAGAAATCAAACCATCCCTGCTACAATTTCAGCAGCTACAGGATTCTTTAGTGCTTTGATTAATGCAGGTGAGTTAGAGAACAAGGGGGCAGAGGTTGACGTTAAATTCACCCCGATTCTTAAAATTGGTGAAGTTCGCTGGAATGGCGGCGTTAATTTTGCATACTTTCAATCGAAAGTGCTCTCAATTCTCCCAGGCTTAAATGAGATTCCAATTCCGCTTACCACATCCGATACCGGAAACGGTGCAACAACAGTTTCGTATGCTACTGTTGGAGAACAATTCCCGAATATTAAGGTTACCGATGTAAACAGAGATCCACAAGGTCATATCATTGTAGATGCTATAACAGGTCTTCCTTCCAAACAGACAGCTATTGTCCAGATGGGTCATGGTAACCCCAACCAGATTCTGGGTATCAATACCGATTTAAATTACAAAGGCTTCAGGTTATCAGCTGTTGCTGAGTACCGCGGTGGAAACGTAATTGACAACGCAGTTGGTGGTGGCCAGGGCGGTGGCGGTATTGACTTTACCGGTATATCTGCTCATACAGCACTTAACGGACGTCAATCATTTATTATCCCCGGATCAGTTATACAAACATCTCCCGGAGTATATGTTCCTAACACTACTGCATTAGTTGCCAACGCAAGTCGCGGTTTCTGGGTTAATTCAGATTATGCAAATACTCAGAGAGCCTATGTAACCAGTGCTGCATTCTGGAAATTAAGAGAAGTTGCTTTAACCTATGATGTTCCTGTCAATCGTCTTTTTGGCGGTAAGGTAATCAAAATGGCACAGGTTGGAATTGTAGGCAGAAATCTGCTGATGCTACGCCCAAAGACAAACGTATGGACAGATCCTGAGTTCAATAACTCAACTTCATCCACGAACGCGGTTGGTTATACCGATACATACCAGACACCTCCTACCAGACTGTATGGTTTTAGTGTGAAACTTACTTTCTAAAATTTAAAAAAGAAATACGATGAATAAGAAAATATTAACTCTGTTGCTTTCATTGGCCCTTTTAGGAAGTTCCTGCTCCAAATTCCTCAATGTCGATGAGGTGAATCCAAACAACGCCTCTGCAGTCCCGCCAAAGCTTTTGTTACCAGCTGCCCTGACTAATGTTGTCAAGGTGATGGATAATCCTAGAAACTTTGAATTTGTCTATCTGTGGTACGGATTATGGTCGGTAAGTGCGGGTTATTCACAGCCATCCAATCTGGTTCAGTACCGTTTATTGAACAGCAGCTATCAGAATTCATTCTCAAATTTGTATACTTACGGTCAGAATTTCACCGAAATTCAAAAAGCCGCCAGCGATCCAAAGGATGCCGGATATCTGGCAATCGGGAAGATCATGATAGCCTTTATCATGCAAAACCTTGTTGACTGCTGGGGTAATGTACCATACACCGAGGCTTTCAGCACCAATAAGGGAATTCTTAAACCAAAGTACGATGATCAGAAGGCAATCTATGAAGATCTAGTGGTTCAGCTTGATGCCGCCATCGCTTTGATTCAGGGTTTACCTGCTGATGCAAATGAAATTGGTGCTTCAAGTGATGTAATGTACAAGGGTAATATGGGTTTATGGGCAAAATTTGCCAATACCCTGAAGTTAAGGATATTGATCCACCAGTCAGGGATGTCAGGTCGTGACTCCTATATCACAACAGCCATCCAAAAAACAGCTTCAGTAGGTTATCTGGGAGCAGGCGAAGGTGCCATGGTTAATCCCGGATTCCTGGTATCTGACACCAAAATGAACCCTTTCTATGAAACTTTCTACAACGGTGCAGGTTCAGCCCAGAGTGATGGTACAGCTTATTACTATGCAGGCAAGGATGCAGTTGATTTCATGATTGCCAATGGTGATGCACGTCTTGGACGTTTCTTCCTTCCATACAGCGGCTCCAATTATGCAGGTAACTGGCTAGGACAAAATCCTGATACACATCCCCCGTTATTATCCGGTCAGACTTCCAAATTGGGTTACAAAGCTGGCGACAAGGGTTATCTGATTGGGACTGCTACAATGGATGCTTCGCTCCTTACAGATTATGAAGCTTTATTTATCCAGGCTGAAGCTGCTGCAAGAGGATATATTTCTGCAGATGCTGAAGCATTATATAACTCCGCTGTAACACAGTCTTTTATCCATATGGGTCTTAGTTCTGCTGATGCCGGCACATATGTATCACAGCCAAAATTTACTGTCAATTATCCTTCCGCTACGGATAAAATTGCTTTGATTATTACGCAAAAATGGATTGCCCTTAATGGTGTTGCTCCGGTTGAAATCTGGACTGACTACAGAAGAACCGGCTATCCTGCAGGTCTTCATTTTACTGAAGACTCCAACAAAGCCAATGATACTCCTCCTGTACGCCTGCTTTATCCACAACGTGAGATCTCGGTCAACAACGATAATGTGGTTGCAGTCGGTAAGATTGATCCTTTTAGTTCAAAAATTTTCTGGCAAAACCGTTAATGAACTATATCATTACAACTTAAAAAATAAAAATATGAAAAATAAAATAACCTTGTTTGTAACGTTCCTCGCCGGAATATTGTTGCTCAGCGCTTGTTTAAAAGACAAGGTAGGCGACTACTGGGTTGATGCTGTAGCCGGGAAAATGTATGCAACTGTTCCGGTCTACACTCTGCAATCACTGGCTCTTCAGCCCGTTCCGGATGATGTACCATTCTCCTTCCTGGTGAATATCGCCACCGACGCTTTGCCCACCGAGGATATTACCCTCACACTTGCTGTTGATCCCGCCTCTGTTACCAAGTATAATGCAGACCACAGCAAGAGTTTTAAAACTTTTCCGAATGTGCAGGTGCTTTCTCCTTCTATTGTTATTCCGAAAGGAACACGTAACGCAACTGTTAACGGGAAAGTATGGGGTGCTGATCAGTTGAATGCCTGCGATAATTTTATGACAGCTATTTCAATAACGGCCGCTACAACCGCCTCAGGCAAAAGTGTAACAATTGCCGGAAACATGAAATCGTATTTATTGTCGTTGCCGATTTCAAACCCATATGCTGGAAGTTACCATTGTGTTGGCTACCGCATTCGCCCTGGCAACCCTACGGAGCCAGTTGACGCTACAGAAGCTGTAAATACTGTAGATTGTAAAACGGTTCAGAAAAATGGCTTTGGGAACTATACAGCCTTTGATATTGTAATTGAAGTTACACCTGAAACAGTTGTTGTTGGTGGAACAACCTGTTATAAAGTTATTGCTACACCGATTGACCCGGGTACCGGATTATCCGTCGGTGGTATGTGGCCAGCCTGGACAGGAGATGCAACTTTGAAACCAGCAGATCTGACAATCAACTATTATAATCCTGTTACAAGGGTCTTCATCCTGAACTGCTGGTACACGAGTTCTGCTGGTAACCGTATCATGTATGAAACCCTAACAAGGCAATAATTATATTTGATAATTGTTTTATCAATAAACAAAAAGAAATATGAAAAGAAAATATATAATTATAGTAATGTTGCTCGTATCGGGACTTCTTACTATGCAGAGTTGTACAAAGGAGACTCTTGTGCCGATTAAGGCCTATGTGGCAGCAGTTCCGGCAAATCCAACTCCTGCCTCTGATGCAGTGCTTCCATATTCAACAGCACCCATCAACTTAACCTGGGAACAAGGAGCCGCCAAAGTAAGTAGCTGGAATGTCACGATTATGCTTCCTGACAATTCAGAGGTACATGCTACAACTACGACCAATTCCTATTCCTATACCCCTTCGATGAGCGGTCAGTTTTTATGGAACGTTAATACAAAGGACGCCAATGGTATAACTTCAACGAGTGTTACGCTTGGCGGGGATTCATGGGGTTTCTTCCTGAATACCCCTCCTCTTACCCCGGTTCTTAAAACACCGGCAGCAAACGCTGTTAACTTCTCAGTTACAGGTGCGTTAACATGGACAGCAGATGATGCTGAAACACCAGACCAGCTAACTTATGATGTTTATTTAGGTACAACCAATACCCCAGGCGCAGTTGCTACCAATCTTTCTGCAGCAACCTATTCCCCTGCACTAGCGGCCAGTACAGTTTACTATTGGAAAGTGGTAGCAAAAGATCCTCAGGGTGCTTCAACAGCCAGTGCTATCGGATCATTTACGACTGGCGTAGAAGCGATTATGACTTACACCGGAGCTTACACTGTTGACGAGCCTGCCGAAGGATGGACCTACCCAGTAAACCTTTCAAAGGGCAGTGCGACTACTGTAAAGATTGACCAATACTGGGCTTCATGGCCAGCGGTATTCACAATTGATATAGCAAAACTTACCTATTCTATGGCTTTGACTACATTTACTTCAGGTTACTCGGCAATAGAACAGGGAACTGTTGATCCTAAAACAGGAACATTAACCGGTGCTTATACAATATGGCACAACGGAGCTATTGCTGAACAAGGATTCCATACGTATACCAAGAATTAATGCGCATTGTCTGGTCAGACAGAATAATTCAGTATTAATATTAAAAGTTAATGAAGAACCGGTAATGAACTTACCGGTTCTTTTATTTTAGCCATATTGACCGGGAATGAGAAGCTCAGCGCAAATGAAAAGTTGCAGGGAAAGTAATTAAAAACATGCGTTAGCAATGGGAGTCAAAAGTTGAAT
>CAIOOC010000241.1 GCA_903859795.1 uncultured Bacteroidia bacterium | reverse complement strand
GTCATTAAATTTTCATTCTTGTTTTTGTCCTTCCTTGTTAAGCCCCATTGTTAGGGCAGTTATTCCGGCAAGGCCACCTAATTGCATGCTCTCGAGTGCCGTACTGGGAACAATAACAATAGTTGAGTTTGTCTTTAATCCTTCATATAGCATGTTCATAGCCCTTAAATGAAGTGCAGTAGGATTATTCGCATAGGATTTTGCAGCTTCTTCAAATTTTACGGCAATCTGACGCTCTGAATCACCCAATATAACCCTGGCCTGCCTTTCCCGTTCAGCCTGGGCCTGCATCGACATAGCATCCTCAAGAGCCTGTGGGATAAGCACATCCTTCACTTCAACCGAAATAACATTAATACCCCAGGGTTCAGTTCGTTCGTCAATAATTTTCTGCAGCTGGTTACTTATCTTTTCCCTTCCCTCAAGCATATCGGACAGCATAGTTTTACCAATAACATCGCGAAGTGCTGTTTGCGACGCCCAGTTAATGGCACTTTTATAATCGGCAACATCAAGGGCAGCTTTCTTAGGATTAATCACTTTCCAAAACAGTACTGCGTCCACGTCAACGGGAACAGTATCCTTTGTCAGGGTCTTTTCTGCAGTAAAGGATGAAGTAATAACCCGAAGATCAATCCAGTAAGGGATAGTATCAATAACAGGAATGATGAAAAAAATCCCTGGCCCCCTCAGCACCTGAAAGCGTCCGAGTCGCAATACCACAGCCTTCTCCCACTGATTTGCGACCTTAATCGATGATGATATAATCAATGCAATTAAAAAGGATGCAACTCCGGTAAAAGTCTTCAGTGAATCGGCCTGAGCTTCCGTTGATGAATATGCAATAGCCAATCCAATACCAAAAATAACCACAAAAACTAATGTCGAAAAATAGTTTGTTGATTTCATAATAAATGGCCCTCCATATTAAGTTTCTTATACCTGGTTCGTTTTCAGACGTCTTAATAATGGTATCGACGTCGGAAACGGCTTTCTTAATTAAAGATAAGTTAAATCTGGCAAAAATTGCAAAAAAAAGTGTGGTGAGATAACACTTTTTTTCATCACAATTTAAACCATTTAATAGATCAGAAGTCAAACAAGCTATTCGATTATTTAAGTTATAACCATAAATAAAATTTATGAATACTGCTTAAAAATTTAGAGTACATTTGCCAGTGTTTTAAAAAAACGGGTAGTTTTTTACCTTCAAAAATAGCTCACTATTTCTTCAATCAGTTGTGAAAAGCATAATTCACCAATATATGAATAACCTAAATTCAATAAGTGCTCTAATCCTTGTATTTGCCCTTTTTTCCTGTTCAACAGATAATAAGGAACAGGCTGCCAAAGCAAAGCCTCCGGTAATGGTTGATGTCATTATTGCGGGGAAAGAAGATTTTATAAGCAACCTGGAAGTTAATGGCCTTGTATTATCCAATGAACTTGTAGATCTTCATCCTGAAATAAGTGGTCGTCTTACCTATCTTAACATGCCTGATGGCGGTGTGGTGTCAGAAGGAACCGTTTTGGCTAAAATTAACGATGCCGATTTGCAGGCTCAGCGTGAACAATATAAGACTCAGCTTGAACTTGCAGTAAAAACTGAAAAAAGGCTTAACGATCTTTTGCGCGTAGCCGGAGTTAACCAGGCTGACTATGATGCAGCGTTAAACCAGGTAAATGTCTTAAAGTCAAATTTGGATTATGTTGATGCGCAAATAGATAAATCAGTGATTAAGGCTCCCTTTGCAGGTGAGCTCGGTCTGCGATTGGTTAGCCCCGGGGCTTATGTTACTCCGCAGACAATACTTGGAACCCTGGGACAAACGGATAAGGTAAAGATTGATTTTGCGGTTCCTGAATCCTATTCCACATTAATCAGAAAAGGGAATAAGGTAAAAGTTCAAACCAATGATTCGAATGATTCGATAACTGCAACTATCACAGCTATAGATCCACAGATCAATTCAGTTACACGAAACATTAAGGTTAGAGCCTTTCTTGACGCAGGAATCATTCTCCCAGGTTCTTTTGTAAAAGTGCTACTTGACAAAAACCGCAAAGCAATGATTGTACCTACAAATTCTATTATTCCCGAGGCTTATCTGAGTCAGGTCGTTGCGGTTAAAAATGGTAAAGCAATATTTAAAACGGTGGAAACAAATCTTAGAAATGCCAATGTAATCGAGATAACGAAAGGAATAGAACCTGGAGACAGTATTGTAGTAAGCGGAATGCTCTATGTCCGTCCCAATGCAAAAGTCAAGATTAAACGGGTAAGAACCCTGAAAGAGCTCATTTAAATCATCTCCGTTTTAAACCTCATTGAACTGATATCGTGAATATTTCAGAACTATCACTTAAACGTCCTGTCCTTGCCACCGTAATGAGCCTGGCTCTGATCCTTTTTGGGGTTATCGGGTTCAAATTTTTAGGAATCAGGGATTACCCGGCAATCGATCCCCCTGTAATTACAGTAAGTACCTCTTATGCAGGTGCTAACTCAGATATCATAGAGAGCCAAATCACCGAGCCGCTTGAAAAATCAATTAATGGTATTCCCGGAATCCGCACGATAACCTCCTCGAGTGTTATAGGCGGGAGCAATATAAGTGTTGAATTTACGCTAAGCACCAATCTTGAAGCCGCTGCAAACGATGTTCGCGACAAGGTTAGTCAGGCAGTGCGTAACCTGCCACAGGACGTTGATGCACCTCCTGTGGTTACAAAGGCTGATGCCAACAGCGATTTTATTATCCTGATTGCCTTGCAAAGTAAAAGTAAGGGATTATTGGAACTGAGTGATTATGCTGAAAATGTTCTTCAAAATAAGTTTCAGACCATACCGGAGGTAAGTGGGGTGAATATAATAGGCCAAAAGAGGCCTGCTATGAGGCTGTGGATCAACCCTGACAAACTGAATGCCTACAATATCAATTTCAATGATGTCGAAACAGTCTTGAATAAAGAAAATGTTGAGGTCCCTTCAGGAAAGATTTACGGTGATAAAACAGAATTGACGATCCGTGCCCTGGGCCGACTAACTACCGAAAAAGACTTCAGGGATCTGATTATCAGAGAAGATAAAGATGGTATAGTCAGATTAGGCGATTTGGCAAAGGTTGAGATCGGCCCTGAGAATTACGAGACAAGCTGGAAGTTAAATGGCGTGTATGCTGTAGGACTTGCTATAACTCCTCAACCAGGAGCCAATTACATCAATATCTCGGATGAATTTAACAAGCGTCTTGATGAAATCAAAAAATCCCAGAAAGGGGACATTGAATTTAAAACAGTGGTTGATAATACAATCAATGTGCGCAAGTCACTAACTGAAGTAAAACAAACTTTACTCATTGCATTTTTACTTGTTATCCTCGTCATTTTTGCGTTTTTCAGAAACTGGCTGATTGCCATCAGGCCGCTTATTGATATACCCATATCACTGATTGCCACCTTCTTTGTAATGTATCTTGCAGGGTTTTCGATCAACATCCTCTCGTTACTGGGAATTATTCTGGCGACAGGGTTAGTGGTGGATGATGGAATCGTCGTGACTGAGAATATTTTCAGAAAATTTGAGAATGGGATGCACATCCGTAAAGCAGCCCTGGAAGGGAGTATTGAAATATTCTTTGCAGTAATATCCACCTCACTTACGCTGGCTATAGTCTTTTTACCTGTACTTTTTTTACAGGGGTTTGTGGGAAGTCTTTTCAGGGAATTTGCCGTCGTTGTTGCTGCTGCTGTATTAATCTCCGCTTTTGTATCCCTAACGATAACACCTGTACTTAATGTTTTTCTGAATAGACCTAAGGCCCAGCATGGATGGCTTTACGTAAAGACAGAGCCATTTTTCACAGGAATGGAAAACGGATATAAAAGTACTCTTCAAAAATTTATAAAACGAAGAGGGATAGCCTGGTATATAGTAGCTGCCTGCCTTTTTATAATCTTTTACCTTGGAAGGAATCTTCAAAGCGAATTAGCTCCTCTTGAAGATAAGGGGATGATCAGGTTTCAGCTAAGTGCTGTTGAAGGTACAAGTTACAAGTATATGATGGAATCGGGAAATGAGTTTGCAAATTTCTTAATAGATTCATTCCCTGAAAGATCCTTTTCATTTCTCTCCATTCCGGGGTTTGGCGGCAGTGGGGGTATGAATGCCGGTAGTGGCCGTCTTGCATTGGTTCCATCCACGGAGCGGAAAAGGTCACAAAGTGAGATAGTCAAGGATTTAACAAAGAGAGTCCCACAGTTTAATAATCTGCGTATCTTCCCGGTAGAGGAGCAGACGATAGCTGTCGGATTAAGTTCAAAAGGGGCATTACCCATACAATTTGTAATTCAGAACCTCGATTTCAAAAAACTCAAAGAAGTAATACCAAAATTTCTGGATGCTGCGCGTAGTGACAAGACTTTCCAGAACGTAGATGTGAATCTGAAATTTAATAAGCCGGAAGTCGATATCCTTATTGACAGAATAAAAACCCGCAATCTGGGACTTACTGTAACGGATATTGCCGCTGTGTTGGAAAGCGCTTTTAGTGGCAGGCGGCTTGCCTACTTTATTATGAACGGACGACAATATCAGGTAATTAGCCAGGTAGGGCTTCCTGAACGACAACAACCTACCGATATTACTAAATTGTACGTCAGAAACAACCTGGGAAATAACATTGCCTTATCGGAGGTTCTGAATATGTCGCCTTATGCCAACCCACCATCACTTTACCATTTTAACCGCTATAAATCAGCAACTATCTCTGCCTCCCTAGCCGATGGAAAGACAATTGGCGACGGAGTTACAGCGATGCAGAATATCGGGAATAAGTTATTAGACGAAAGTTTCCAAACCTCATTAAGCGGCCCCTCACGCGATTATGCAGAGAGTTCTTCAAATGTAGGCTTTGCCTTTTTACTTGCTTTGCTGCTTATTTATCTCGTTTTGGCTGCCCAGTTCGAAAGTTTTAAGGATCCGTTTATAATCATGATTACGGTACCTCTGGCTATTGCCGGGGCAATACTCTCCCTCTGGATATTCAGGCAAACACTCAATATTTTCTCCGAAATCGGAATGATAACCCTGATCGGACTTGTGACGAAAAACGGAATCCTGATCGTTGAATTCGCCAATAAAAAGAGGGCTCTCGGATTGTCAAAGTATAATGCCGTTGTTGAGGCTTCAGCTCAACGTCTGCGCCCAATCCTTATGACAAGCCTTGCCACTTCACTGGGTGCGCTGCCCATTGCTTTAAGCCTTGGAGAAGCCGCATCAAGCCGCGTTCCGCTGGGAATCGTGATTGTAGGAGGTATATTGTTTTCTCTCGTACTTACTTTATTTGTAATTCCTGCCATTTATACATATGTCTCAGGCCAGCACATGAGTCAGGAAGAAATCGATAATCAGTTTAAATGATAACCCAATGAAGCATTTCAGTTCTCTTTTACTCCTGATTTTACCACTATTGACAGTGGCCCAACCTTTACTTACATTGAAGAGTGCCATCGATACGACATTGAAAAATAATTTCGAAATTCAGATTGCAGCAAATAATGTAGAAATAACAAAGATCAACAATACGGCCGGTATGGCAGGCGGACTGCCAGCAATTAACGCAAGCGTTGTAGATAACCAATCGTCTATTGATGTACTCCAGAAGTTGAACAGCGGTGTAGAAATCAAAAAAAGTGCTGCAACAAGCAATGTGTTAACATCTAGTTTAACGGCCGGAATACTCCTTTTTAACGGATATAAAGTAACAGCAACGAGAGAGAGGCTGAGGAGCCTGCAGAATCAAAGTGAACTACAGCTCAATCTGCAGATCCAAAATAGTATTGCATCGGTTATGACGAAATATTATGATGTTGTAAGGCAAATGGAATTTTTAAAAATTGGCAGGGCACTTCTGGATGTATCAGAAAAGAATCTGGAGATCGTTTCTGCCCGAAAAAAGGCAGGTATGGCTAACGATGCCGATTATTTACAGGCACAAATCGATGTAAATTCAGGAATTCAAAACCTTAAAAGTCAGGAACTTGTAGTTGATCAAACTAAGACCGAATTACTTCAGCTTATGAGTATAAAGAATTTCTTTTCATTTCAGGTGAAGGACAGTATTATCGTCGATAGATCAATCGAATTGAGTTCAATCCTGGGTTACCTTCAGAAGAATCCCGAATACCTGTCATTTGAACAGCAAATCAGAATTAATGAGCAGGTTGTAAAGGAGGTTGCAACTTTACGTTACCCAACTTTGAGATTGAATACAGGATTGAATTTTAACCGAAGCCAAAATGGAGCAGGATTGACTCTGGTTAATCAGACCCTCGGACCATATGCCGGTATATCACTTCAGGTACCGATTTATAATGGAAATTCTTATAAGATTCAAAAAGAGACAGCAGTTTACAACGTTGATAATTCAAAACTTCAACTGCTGAGTTTGCTTAATACGCTTGCTTCAGGAGCAACGAAAACTTATCAGGCTTACACCACTTCATTACAACAACTTGATTCACAACAAAATTCACTTGAACTGTCAAAAAAGCTAATTCAGGTTATTTTGGAACGATTCAAGGTGAATCAGGCAACAATTCTGGATGTAAAAGCAGCCCAGGCAAGTTATGAAACCACAGGCTATCAACTTGTGAATCTGACTTATGCAGCAAAGATTAGCGAGATTGAATTAAAACGACTCCATTACCAGTTAAAGAATTAACCTCAATTAAGGTAGAAAATTGGTAGTCAAACTTTCATTTAGCCTCCTTGGTCCACTGATCCTGGTTATAGCGTTCTGTTAGAATACTTAATATTTCGTTGGCCGATGATTCAATTGGCTTATTGGTAACCTGAATCTCGGTAAATCCGCCCCTTTCAAAAATCCTACGTGCATATGCCAGCTCCTCTCCCACTTTTTGCTTATTAATATAATCGCTTGTTTCATCGAGATGAAGGCTTCTGACACGGTTAGCCCGTTGCGCGATCAGGTAGACATGCGAAATATTCAGTCCAAATACCCGTCCCGGATCAGCCTTAAACAATTCTTCAGGTGGGTCAATACCTGGCACAAGCGGGACATTGGATACTTTCCAACCAAACATGGCAAGATAAACACTTAGTGGTGTTTTGCCAGTCCTGGATACTCCGGTAAGAATTATATCAGCCTGGGTGATCTTTTCCGGATTTTGGCCATCATCAACCTTAAGTGTGAAATCGATCGCTTCAACCCGCTTGAAATAAGCGATGTGACTTAACCGGTATAGTCCGGGTTTACTTATCGGTTTGGTTTTCAATAAATCAGACAGGTAATCAGAAAGTTCCCCTACCAGGTCAATATGGTTAACTTTATGAAGATTACACGATTCTATCAACATTTGCCTGAATTCAGGATCGACCATGGTATGAACAATTACCCCATTGGTTGATATTGC
>CAIOOC010000240.1 GCA_903859795.1 uncultured Bacteroidia bacterium | reverse complement strand
TCAAACCTTTGTAAACGGAAACCTCGTTTATGAAAATAACAATCCAAATGTCCCGGGTACTTTTCATGAAGAAATCAAGGGTGAAAGACTCACATTTAACCGCAATCAGTCTTAGGTTCACCCTTTATCTTGGGTTTATTATGTTTCTGAACGGTTGCAATCAATCTGTACCCGATAAAATTCCACCCGGGGTATCATTTGGAAATGTCATCTATGATACATTTATCGTTAACCGTGATTCAACAGATTCGTGGGAAAGTGAGAGGTTGTCAGGCTTTAACAAAACTGCACTGATTCAATTTATATTCGATGAAGTTTTCGCCGGCAGAATAACCCCAACAGACTATTTTACCGGCGAAAAAATACCGCTTTCCGAACTCAAAAAAATGGAAACTGAGGGGGAATTTAGCCGGAAAAACATCAGTAAGATTCAGTATGATGAGCAATGGATCTGGGACAAGGAAAAATCAGAAATGGTAAAACGGATCAATTCAATGACCATTGCATACGAGGTTTTTGACAATACTGGAAAGTCGAGAGGTCAGAAACCTATTTTCAAATTAATCTTCCGACAAAAATAAATCATCACTACTTCATCAGAAAACGGGCAGTCGTCCGTGTTCTTTGGGCCACAAAAACTGTTCTGTCGCAGGTCATCTGACGAATTACATCCTCAGTGTAATACCTGATTGTCATCAGTTCAAGACCTTCGTTGTAATGAACGACAAATTTCTTTTTTAGCTCCCCGATTAACAGGTCAAATCCCCTTTCAGGCCTGTCAATTGCCACTGAGAAATTCATGGCCGACTGCTGCACAAGGTCGACCTTGACGCGATGCAATGCAAAAAGCTTATAGATTTTACTGATGCTCTCTTCTGCGATAAACGAAAAATCACTGGGAGAAATGGTTATCAGTATTAGATCCTCCTTTGTAATAAATACCGGAACATAATTCATAACGTGATCAATTCTGCAAATCACAGAACCTTCACGATCAGGCTCAATGAAAGAGCGCACATAAAGTGGAATATCTTTTTCAACCAGTGGTTTCATGGTCTTGGGATGAATAACCTTTGCACCATAGTAGGTCATTTCAACTGCTTCCCGGTAAGAAAGCATATCCAGTTTCTGAGTTGAATCAAATTTATTGGGATCAGCATTCATAATTCCCGGAACATCCTTCCAAATTGTAACACTTTCAGCATTTAATAAATTAGCCAGAACGGCGGCTGTATAATCAGAACCCTCGCGCCCCAAAGTTGTAGTCTGATCTGTTATCGTAGCTCCGATAAATCCCTGGGTCAAATAGATCCTGTTAGTTTCAAAGTTGAATTGTGAACGGACTAATCCCGGCGAAAGCGACCAGTCGATATTTCCTTCCCGCCAGGTCGCATCAGTGCGTAGAACCTGTCTGACATCCATCCATTGATTATGAATCCCCGAAAAATTAAGGTAAGCACTGACAATTTTCGTAGAAAGGAGCTCTCCCAGCGAAACGATCTGATCATATTCAAAATCATAATCCAGTGAAGGGAGACGTTTAAACCGGATTTCAATCAGTCCGAATATTGATGAAATCTCCTGAAAAACTTCGATAAACAGATTTCCAAAAAGATCTTCGATAATCTGAAAATGAAAGTGCTTCAAGGTATTCAGGTTAACATTAAGTCCATCATTGTTACCATTGAAATAATTTTTTGTCAACGATTCCAATAAATTGGTTGTTTTCCCCATTGCAGAAACAACAATAACCAGGTTATCCTGATAATTCCGTACAATTGAGGCCAGATTTCTCACTCCTTCAGCATCTTTCACCGAGGCTCCGCCAAATTTAAATACCTTCATCTGGGATGAATTATAAAAAATGATAAAACACAGTTGCAGGGGGCAAAATTATTAAAACATCGGTACAAACAGGTGCGAGGTCAAAATAATTTGGAATTCAGGTTAAAAAACGACTATTTGAATGATCCATAAC
>CAIOOC010000239.1 GCA_903859795.1 uncultured Bacteroidia bacterium | reverse complement strand
CGTTGCAAAGACTCTACAATACCCAGAAAAACAACCCCGTTCTCGCCGCTAAAGCTGAATCGATAAAAGCGCAGTACAATAGTATAATTGCCCAACACTCCGGTTATGTAACTTCGTTTGTAAAGAGGAACCCATTCTCCCTGGCATCGGTTTATGCCCTTTACCAAAAATGGAATGAGAATGATTTTGTAATCACAGACCTAATGGCCATGAAAACAGCAGCATCTGCTCTATTCTCAGTATATCCTAAAAATGAACAGGTTATTGCCCTGTATAACAACACGCTTCAATATATTCAGGAAGAAAGGAATAAACAATTATCAAATGTTGTAAAAAACAACGCTGTAAACTCTCCGAATATAGTCCTTCCGGATGCCGATGGTCACGCCAGAGAATTATGGTCGTTACACGGTAAATATGTCTTACTTCATTTTTGGTCTGCCAAAGATCGTCCCTCAAGAATTGTTAATCCAGTTCTTTCAGAGCTATATCAAAAATTCAAAAACCGGGGATTTGAGATTTTCATGGTTAGCATTGATACTGACAGGGCAGCATGGATGGAGGCTATCGCATCTGATAATCTCAACTGCATTAATGTCGGCGATATGAAGGGAAGTATCCAGGCGATAACAAACTATAATATTCAGGAGTTACCATTTAATTACTTATTGGATAAAGAAGGAACCATCATTGCACGGAATTTAAAAGGACCTGCACTTAATCAGACGTTAAGCACAATTTTTAAGTAACCAAAATTCAAGTAAAGATCAGTTTCCAAAAATTAATCCTTTTAGCAAACATATCAATTGCATATGAATATTGGCAAACAAAGAATTTAATATCTTGAAAAGTTCCATTTTAGGTCTATCTTTGCCGCAATTTGGAAAACAATAATTTATTTAGCTTAAAATTAGTTTTGGACCATCCAAAAAAAATATATTTTGCTTCTGATGTTCATCTTGGGGCTGCTGCGCTTAAGCATAGCCGTGAAAGAGAGATGCTTTTTGTAAGTTGGTTGCACAGGATTAAAAAGGACGCAGCAATCATATTTCTGCTTGGGGATATTTTCGATTTCTGGTTTGAATACCGTAAAGTTGCACCACAAGGATTTGTTCGCGTGCTTGGTGCAATTGCAGAGATTTGCGACAGTGGAATTCCTGTTCACTTCTTCACCGGCAACCACGATGTATGGGTATTTGATTATCTGCCTCGCGAAACAGGTATGATTGTTCATCATGAACCATTTGAGACAGAACTATTTGGAAAGAGATTTTTTCTCGCTCACGGCGATGATCTTGGGAAAACTGACTTTAAATATCAAATACTAACCAGATTCTTTCATAATAAACTGGCCCAATGGGCGTTCGCTAAAATCCATCCTGACTTATCATTCAGGCTTGCGTTTTACTGGTCAAAAAACAGTCGTTTGGCTAAAGGTGTTCAGGGGCCTGGTTTTCTTGGCGAACACCGTGAACACCAGATAATTTTCGCCAGAAAAAAACTTAAAGAGAAACATTTTGATTATTTTGTTGTAGGTCACAGACATATTGCCCTTGATTTTCAACTGGCAGAACAGAGCAGAATCATTATTCTTGGTGACTGGTTTAAAATTTGCACCTATGGAGTATTCGATGGCCACACTTTTAAATTGGAAAATATTGTCAATGAAACGCTTATGAATAGTAACAAATGATTATGAATAAAAAAATCTATACCGTTATTGTGGGTACCGGATCCTATGTACCCACCAGGATCATCACAAACGAATTCTTTCTGGATGCCGAGTTTTTTGACCCTGCGACAAATCAAAAATTTGAAACCCCAAATTCGGAGATCATCCGTAAGTTTTTTGAAATTACAAATATCGAAGAGCGCCGCTACGCCGAAGATGATCAGGTGACAAGTGATCTTGCTACACTCGCTGCCCGTGATGCTATTGAGACATCAGGAATTGATCCCGAAACATTTGAGTTTATTTTGGTAGCTCACAACTTCGGGGATATGATCAGTGGCCTGGTTCAGCCCGATCTCTGCCCTTCACTTGCAAATAGGGTTAAAACCAAACTTGGAATTAATAACCATTCCGTTTTAACTAACGATGTTACGTCGGGCTGTCCCGGGTGGACAACTGCGATGATTATTGCTGATGCCTATTTAAAAAGCGGGATATTTAAACGTGGCCTTGTAATTGGAGCAGATGTACTATCCAGAGTTGCCGATCCATACGACCGCGACAAGATGATATTTTCTGACGGAGCAGGGGCTGCTATAGTAGAAGCCGTTGAAAGTGATGTGCCTGTTGGAATCCTTTCACACTCTTGTCGTTCTGATCACGATCACAATATGCTAAATGTGGGATTTTCTGTAAATCCAAAAATCCCAAAAGAACATCAGTATCTTAAGATGCTTGGTTCAAAAGTTTATGCCTACGCACTTAGTACTGTTCCCGGGGTGGTGAAGGATAGCCTGGACAAGGCAGGGCTGCATCTCGACAATGTAGGTAAGGTGTTAATCCATCAGGCGAACGAAAAAATGGATGAGGCAATTCTAAGTCGTGTTTTCAAGCTTTACGGAAAACGTGAATATGATAAAAATATAATGCCGATGACAATACAGCGATATGGAAACTCATCGACAGCAACAGTTCCGACACTTCTTGACCTTGTTCTTAAAGATAAAATGGAGGATCATCAGATTTCCAAGGGTGACATAATCATTCTTACTTCTGTGGGTGCAGGGATGACAATAAATTCAATAGTGTATAAAATGCCAGAATAATTGATCATCGCCGGAAGAAAGAAAAGGTCGTTTTGCAATTGCAGAACGACCTTTTTTATGTATTGTGACAAAACTATTCTATCCGGCTTGCAGCCTTATTGCACTAAGTTTATCAATCTTTTCCATCGCAAATTCAGGTGTTATTATTTTTTCAGTATGTGAACCGGAAGGCATTTCAAACATCACATCCGTAATTACTGTTTCGCATATCGCCCTGAGACCACGTGCACCAAGCTTAAATTCAATCGCTTTGTCGACTATGAGATAAAGCGTCTCTTCAGGGAATATAATTTTTATTCCATCCATTTTAAACAATTTTTGATATTGTTTTATAATGGAATTTCTCGGCTCAGTCAAAATTCGTCTCAATGCTTCCCGCTCCAGTGGTTCCAAATAAGTTAGGACCGGTAGGCGGCCAACAATTTCAGGGATTAGTCCGAATGAACGAAGGTCCTGAGGGGAAACATATTGAAGGAGATTATTCCTATCAACCTGACCATTCTCAATACTCGCCTTATAACCAACAACTTTTGTATTAAGACGCAAGCCTATTTTCCGTTCGATTCCTTCAAAGGCACCACCGCAAATAAATAAAATATTTTTTGTATCAACCGGAATCATTTTCTGTTCTGGATGCTTTCGTCCACCCTGAGGGGGAACATTTACCACGGATCCTTCGAGAAGTTTAAGCAAACCTTGCTGAACCCCTTCTCCTGAAACATCGCGCGTTATTGACGGATTATCCCCCTTACGGGCAATTTTATCGATCTCGTCAATAAAAACAATACCTCGTTCTGCGGCAACGACATTATAATCGGCAACCTGAAGTAAACGCGTCAGTAAGCTTTCAATGTCTTCTCCCACATATCCTGCCTCAGTTAAAACTGTAGCATCGACGATAGTGAACGGGACATGTAACATCTTGGCTATAGTCTTAGCCAAAAGGGTCTTACCGGTACCTGTTGGCCCAACAAGTATAATGTTGGACTTTTCAATCTCTGTACCATCATCGTCAGCATGCTGATTTAACCGTTTGTAGTGGTTGTAGACTGCAACTGCCAGTACTTTTTTAGCATCGTCCTGTCCAATCACGTATTGGTCAAGAAAATCCTTAATCTCCTTAGGCTTCTTTAATTCAACACCTGATAGATCAAAGTTTTTATTCTTTTTAAATTCCTCTTCGATTATAGCATGAGCCTGCTCGATACAGTTTTCACAAATGTGACCCTCCATACCGGCAATAAGAAT
>CAIOOC010000238.1 GCA_903859795.1 uncultured Bacteroidia bacterium | reverse complement strand
GGGATTTGTTTGAAAACCTTAGTAGCCTTCATGATTCTGAAAAGGAGGTTTACCGGTTTTTTTCCATTGTTCGCCGATTTGGAGTGGTTTTCGTCCAAGATGTGAGTTAGTTTTGTGTGTATAAAATTTCATTTAAGTTAAACCATTAAAAACTAACACAATGTACAAGTACGACGAGAATCCCGGGAAAAGTGAAGTTCCAACCGGAAGAAAAAGCAGAGGAGGCAGTGATTCGAGAACCTTGCTGGGTCTTATTTTAGTAGCCGTTGGCGGTGTTCTTATCGCTCGCAATTACGGATGGCTGGATTATGAATTTTCGAGGTACCTGATAAGCTGGCAAATGTTACTGATCGTAATCGGTCTGTACAAGCTGATCAGGAGAGATTATACACCAGCAATAATCTTAATCTCTATAGGACTGTTCTTCCTGATTGATATCCCTGATAATATGAGAGAGAATTTCTGGCCGGCATTAATTGTACTGGTTGGTGTTACTTTTATCCTGCGAACAAGCGGTGGGCGGCACAACAGAAATCCATTTTCCAATATGGATGGCCCTGCCCAAAAATCAACAGATTTTATTGATGAGACTGCAATTTTTGGTGGCAGAAACATCTCGGTAGTAACCGATACATTTCAAGGGGGTAAAATCACATCAATTTTTGGGGGATCTAATATTAATTTGCGTTATGCAAAACCCGTTGAAGGGTGCACAATTGACATAGCCACAATTTTCGGTGGCACTAAAATCATTGTACCTGAGGATTGGAATGTCAAAATAGAGGTTGTGTCGATTTTTGGCGGTTTCGAAGATAAACGCGGATATTCAGTTATTTCAAGAACCGGAACCGGTAAGATTGTTGTGATCAAGGGAACCTGCATCTTTGGCGGTGGGGAACTTAACTCGATGCCGTAAACAGGAAGTACGAAGATTAGAGCGGAGGAGGAGATTCTAAATATAAAGTATTGATTAATAACAAGTAATGTGGAAAGTCAATAATCTTATTATTTTATTCGACAATCTTTCTGATTGGAGGTTAATAAAGCAATAGTTTATTATTCAAATTTTGAGGCATGTTTTGGAAGAATGCTTTTTATGATGATTTGGCTGATCTGTTCATGGAACATTTTGTCAGGAAATTAGTATTGAAAACTTACTTCACGTATCTCCTTTTTTAATTACTCCATGGACCATCCGATTACAACAAAGCGATTATCCGGCCTAATTTATTGGTTATTCCCGTTAATTTTCGGAATTTCACAGGCAGCTTATAATACCTTTTATAATATACTCCCTGTGTCAATTGCAATCACTGACGGACTGGCATTTGGTTTAGTAATTGGGATTTTGGGTGTAGCGGTTTGGTATGTCGTCAGGTATAACGACCCTGAAAAAAGTTCAGCCGGTCAGATGGTTGTGAGTCACTTGGCTGCGGCCCTAGTTTTTACAACATTGTGGATTATTCTCTCAGGCATCCTCGTTAAAACGGTATTTAATGATCCGGTTTATAATAATTATTTATTCGGTCAGCTTTCGGCCAGAATTTTAGGTGGATTGCTGTTTTACGCGTTGCTTGGAGGTATCTGTTATATATATGTATACAGAGAGCACAATCGTGAGAAGGCACTCAGGGAAGCTGAATGGGAACACCAGGTTCGGGAAGCACAGCTTAATGCCTTGAGATCGCAGATAAATCCCCATTTTTTGTTTAACAGTCTTAATTCCATTGCTTCGCTTACGTTGACAAATCCTGAAAAGGCTCATGGAATGGTGATCGCCTTATCCGATTTTATGCGTTTTTCATTGCGAAGGCAACAGGAAGATCTTGTACCGCTGGATGTTGAATTAAAGAATATCGGGTTATATCTTCAAATTGAAAAGATTCGGTTTGGAAATAACCTGAATTACCGGTTTGAAGTTGAAAATGAATGCAGTAATCATTTAATACCCAATTTGATTCTTCAGCCAATATTTGAGAATGCGATCAAATACGGCGTTTATGAAGCCTCAGAACCGGTTGAGATCCTCCTTGTAGCCAGAAAGATGACAGGCTACATGGAGATAAAGATTGTCAATGATTTTGATCCGGAGTCGGTTCCCCGGAAGGGAGAGGGGGTCGGACTCACAAACATAAATGATCGACTGCGGATTATGTATGGAAGCTCGAGGCTTTTAACCGCAGAACTGGGGGACAATCAATTTAAGATAACGTTGATGATTCCGGACAAAACCGGATAAAAGATTACCGGATAAATGTATGAAGGTATTATTTGGCCCACTTATAGTAAAATCGAACATTACTTCTTTTTTAATACTTTTGAAGACCTCTTACAATAAAATATGATTTAACTTTCCGCCCAATGTCTAAAATTAGAACATTAATTATTGATGATGAATCCCTTGCGAGGGACCTGCTACATCATTACCTTTCAAAGGATGAGCGTGTTGAGTTGATTGGAGAGTGTTCAAACGGGTTTGAAGGGGTTTTAGCAATCAATGAGCTTAAGCCTGATCTGGTTTTTCTCGATATACAGATGCCAAAAATTACCGGTTTTGAAATGCTTGAATTGATCCCGGACCCTCCTATAATTATATTCTCTACTGCATTTGATCAATATGCTATCCGGGCCTTTGAAGCCAATGCTATCGATTACCTGCTCAAGCCATATCCTTCCGAAAGGGTGATCCTGGCACTTGATAAGGCAGCTGATAAATTAAGCATCAAAATTAAAAATACTGAAATTCAACAACTTATTGAATCTAACGACAAGGTAAAGGGTTTCTTAAACCGGGTAGTTGTAAAATCAGGTCGTAAAATTAGAGTTATACCTGTTGAATCGATCTATTACATTGAATCACAGGATGATTTTGTGATGATTTATTGCATTGAAGGCCATTTTATGAAACCGAAAACCATGAGATATTTCGAGGAGCACCTCGATGGGGATCAGTTTGTGCGTATTCATCGCTCCTATTTGCTAAATCTTGCCTCAATTGCAGAGATTCAGCAATATGAAAAAGAGTCGTGGATTGTTTTAACAAAGCAGGGGGTAAGACTAAAGGTAAGTAAAGGAGGCTACGTCAATTTGAAGGAGAAGTTAAAAATGTAGTTTAGGCTGATTGTTAGCGGGTGACTGTGTAGGACATGGTCAGTCACCCGCTCACTTATTTGACCCGCTTACTTTTCTGAAGACTATTAATTCCAAAAATGTCAATTTATCTTTTTTTTACACTTATTGCCGATTAGACAACAGTTATCAAGAAATTGGATACATCTGCCAAATCATTCTCACAAAGCGATTGATATCGGTGTATTTCTACTTTTTATTTTTGAAATTTGTTTATTATATTGAGTAGACTATTTTATGTTTAACATCCTTATATTTAATACTTCCAGTAAATTCATGCTGGCCAAAAGAGTTAAGTTAATCAGGTAATATAATATATTAACAATATCGGGGCCGAAATTTCTTTACATTTTTTTTGATTTTTTATTCTATTTTTGAACTTTTGTTATTTAGAACGTGTTTATTCAATTCGTCATACTAAATTGTTGCACATTCTGAATACAGAAGCGTTGTAATTTAAATCTTTATCCAATGAGCCTATTATCCATGAAAGTCAGGACAATTCTCTTAGTTTTTGTATCCGTGTTGTGCTTAACAGCTTTTGGTCAGACAGAAGTGCGGTACAATCCAATCTCTACAGCTGTACCTTTCCTTACAATTACCCCTGATTCCCGGCATAGTGCTATGGGTGATGTTGGAGCGGCGACCTCTCCTGATGCGAATTCACAATATATGAACCCCTCTAAATTTGCCTTTGCGCAGGATAAGTGGGGTTTTGCAATTTCATATACGCCATGGTTACGGCAGTTAGTCAGTGATGTTAATCTGGCGTATGTTTCCGGATTTTACCAGCTTGATCCTACACAGGTTATCGGAGGATCGTTGCGTTATTTTTCTATGGGGCAGATTGCTCTCACGGGTGTGGATGGACAAAATATTGGAAATGTAAGTCCAAGTGAGTTTGCCCTAGATATGAGTTATTCGAGAAAGTTGTCGGATTTTTTCTCGGGCGGTGTCTCACTGCGTTATATTCGGTCAGATCTGGCGGCAGGCTTTGGAGGAACCCAGGCAGGAGCCGAGACCTACAGTGCCGGTAATGCTTTTGCATCTGACGTATCATTTTATTATCACAACAAACTGGGTAAAGAAGGGACTAAAAACTCAATCTCTGCCGGGGTTAACTTTTCAAATATCGGATCGAAGATATCTTACAATCAAGGATCCACTAAAGAGTTTCTTCCGGCTAACATGAAACTTGGAACAACATTTACTACGATGATGAATGACTCGAGTTCCTTTTCCTTCTCAGTCGATTTTAATAAATTGCTCGTTCCTACCCCTTCGAATAAAGTAGATGCTTCAGGAAATGTCATTCCTGATAATAACTCGAGTAAATCTGTAATCAGCTCGATTTTCGGGTCTTTTAATGATGCACCTGGGGGAATGAAAGAAGAGCTTCAGGAGATTACTGTTTCCCTTGGAGCGGAATACTGGTACAGAAAGCAATTTGCTGTTCGGGCCGGTTATTTTAATGAATCGCCGTATAAGGGGAACCGTAAATATGCTACTGTGGGCGTAGGGGTAAAGTTATATGTGGCAGGAATTGATG
>CAIOOC010000237.1 GCA_903859795.1 uncultured Bacteroidia bacterium | reverse complement strand
TTTTTTTGCTTTTTTGACCTTTCCCAAAGCTTCATAAACCTTTATCATGCGTTCATCCTCTAACTTTGTTGAATCTCCCTGGATAATATTATTTATTCTTTCGGCTTCTAAAAACATTTGATCAGCTAGATATTGTTCAAATAAAGTTCTGTAAGCCATAATGGCGTGCTGACTGTTATTTCTATCAAAGGCTTTCACCATTGCCTCCGCCTCAGTGTACTGCCCCTTTTTTACATATGTCTTAAACTTTTCGGTTTCAATTCTATCTTTTAAATCAAGTGCATATTGGTCATATCCAGCACGACTATTAAGAAGATAAGTTTTAGATTTCTGATAAAGCTCGAGTGCTTTTTCTAAGTCACCAAGCTTCTCACACACTTTTGAGGCTTCCTCCCAATCCCCGCCTTTTTCATAACACCTTAAAGCATCAGCGTCTTTTCCTAATGTCCGCCATAATTCAGCAGCTACCTTCCATTTATTTTTACTTTCATAAAACTCAGCAGCCTTCTCTGGTTTACCCGCTTTTTGCCATAATTCAACAATATTATCATTGACAGCATTTCTTGCTTCAACCCTTCTCAAATCAACATAATCTCGATGAAATGTTTTTCGTTTAAACATTTCATAATCGGTCATTTGATTACTATCTGACTGATACCCCAAATAAGCTTCGGAAATTAGCATCCTAACTTTATCCATAACTTCTTGAGAAAGGTCCCCGGGGTTGTCTAGGATTTTTGTTAAATAAACTACACGTTTATTCCAATCATATTCTGGTTCACCACCCACATTTATATAAGGTATTTCTCTATACCCACTTTCAATAGTTCTCCAATCATTCTCATCTTTTTGATTTTTCTCGTGTCCAATTGGTGAATTTTCCATATACTATCAATAAATTACTAAACACTAATAATAATTTGCTTCTGAAATAATGAAAAAGGGGAAACTATTCTTGTGAATTTGGATTTTCCCTACCACCGTAAAGTACGGCCGTTGTCTTAATATCACAACTTATTCGAACTTTGAGCGTTCGACCATAACCATTTGGTTCATCATACCTAACAGTAGACATACTCTCCGTCAATTCAAACTGTTCGAGGGCCTTCTTCAGGAGATCCTCATCTACCAATTTATTACCAAGCGGAATCCATATAATATCACCACCATAAAAAACACCGCGTCTAGACTCAGACCAAGAATACATTCTATCTCTGATTATTGCATCATGAGTCTTTAAAAATTCGGGCTTAAGTCCCATCCTTTTAATCTTCGGTAAAAAATCCGGATACTCAGATGCGGTTACTCCATAAACATTACCCAGGTCATCATTACGTTCTTTAGCACTAACATTAATTTTAACAGCCACGCCACCGGCGCTAGTATAGTCATAAATATCATCTAAATTATAGGCGCTTTGAGAGGCTCCTCTTATTTCCTTAGAAATAGTGTTTGTTATTCTTTGTTTTGAGTCCTCCACTATCAAACCTTTCAGGTTAGGCAAGCTTGTGAGTAAAATTTCTAGAACATCAGGCGTAATATTCAAACCACTGCATACCTCTTCAAGACGACTATTCAAAGATAAAACTGACTCTTTATGTTTTTTAATTAGATTGATTAGGGCCGCTTGATTAATAGTTTTAGAGGCACTATCCATAAATTCCCTCTTGAATGAAGTTAAACTACTCTCCAAAGAACCCATCTTTATCTCTAAGTCTCTTTTAAGCTCTACTAATTTAGTAATTATTTCTCTCTCAGTCTCATTAACAATTTTCTCCTCAACACCTTTTTTTGAAGAAGACAATTCTAATTTATCTTTTCTAAATGATTGGATAGTAATAATACCTTCCTCAATCTCCTTTGAAATCACTTCTGGATCTTTTCCTTCGAAGGTATTTAAGAGCTCAGAATATTCACCTAGCTTCTTTTTCAAATCAATCAACCTCGCGACGTCAGGAATAATGATTTCAATATTATTTAACCAAGTCAACTCCGCTTTTTTCAATTGTCCCAACTCTCCAAGACTATCAAATGGTTTCGCCTCCATACTAAATTTTCCAAGTAAATTAGAAGTAACAACATCTGCCAGCTGAAGACTTTTATCTTTCTTTTCCAAATCTGCGATCTCA
>CAIOOC010000236.1 GCA_903859795.1 uncultured Bacteroidia bacterium | reverse complement strand
GGCAAAGTTCAATCAAACCATCAGCAAATACATTTTTGTCGTACCAAAATTCAACAGGATTGGGTTGCAACTGCTGCATCATGCTCCCAATACTGAACTGGCACATGAGTGGCACCCTGTCAGGCTGTTCCAGGTTCATGGCAGCTCTGACCCGCTGTTTTGAGGTGAATTTCACAGATTCCATTAAATCTTTATGAAAATCCTGTTTTTATATAACCAGTAACAAAGGTACCATAAGCCAAACCATGTGCATAAACTTGTAGCGATATCAACTGTGAGGTTCCCGTTCCATGAGAACAATAATTTTGTGAATGGGACGAATATCTTACTCACAAAACTGGCACCTCCGAGTTCGAAGAAGAGATATATTGCGATACAGTTCATCCCAACAATTGTGAAAAACTTATAACCACCGGCAAACAGTTTTTTAACATCAATCACCCAGTAAAAAAAGCAAAGAGCGAGGATCGCCCAACCACCGCTGGCAAATACAAAGGAGGCAGTTGCAATCTTTTTAATAATTGGGGTGATATCCATCAGATCGAGGGAAAATCCAATCACTAATGCTGCTATACCTGCAATAAGCATCATTTGGATTTTCTTTCGCTGCGGACGGTCACTCATGAGGAGCTGACCAAACAGGACGCCCCATACCGTATGCGCAATTGTAGGAATAGCATTCAATGAAGCCCAGATACTTGTTTGCGGAACACCTTCAATTTTAATATTCACCCATGCTCCAAGATTATGGTAGGCTTCCCAGGGGTGGTTGAACCCTTCAACTGGAAAAAACCTGTATGCAAGGTCTGTCAATAGCAGAACGACTAATGTTAATGTGAGCTGAAAGGAGAAGCTTTTTCTCATGATTAGAAAAGCTACAAGGTAGGTAACCGATAATTGCGCGAGTACATCCTGGAATCTGAAGACAATTTCTCCCGGTCCGATTGAATACAACGCCCAACCCAGAAACAACAGAAGGAATGAACGTTTTAGCGCATGATGCAATATCTGTTTATTTGAATCTCCCTTTTTTATCCGATTGGCAACGGCAAACGGGATAGCCACCCCAACGATAAACATAAAAAATGGCTGGATAAGATCCCAGAAATTCAATCCGTGCCACTCGTGATGGTGAAACTCAGTATTCAGAAATTGCATGATGCTGTTCCCTTCGAATGCGCTGAAATAGCCATAAAGATGTGTGCTTTCACCAATCAGGAGAAACATTGTAAAACCGCGAAACACGTCTATCGATGTAACCCTTTCCAGAACTGTTGAAGATGATTCTTTTGCCATAGGTTTATATTAAATTTGGTAAACACTGGTAAAAATACTCGTTTCATTTTAATCGTCACGATTAAAGGGGATATTTTTCAATCTCAGATTTCTGGTTAACCGGATTCGCAGCTTTCGGAAAAATTATTTTTGGATAAACATTTTAGACTAAATCATCCGGACCGGAAAATTTGACCTTACAGCCTACCTGAAATATTCCGGGCAATCTTACCTGATCTGTTTTGGATATAAAATAGTCTACTTCTCCCTCACGATTAAAAGCCACCCTTTCTTCCCCTTTATCGGAATTATGTCGTTTATGTGGAATGTTCCGGCATTCTGAAAATCTTTAATTTCAGGCGCTTCAATCGACACATTTTCTGGATTTAAACCCAGGGCTTTCCAATCAATTGTAAGTTTGACATCCTGATCGTTCTCATCAAAGTTGCCGATAGAGATAAGCGTTTGTTTTGCCTTTATGTACACAGTTGCTTTCACGTTGGGGTGACTCGTCTGTACGGGACAGGCTTTATCCCAGTAACCAATCATTTTGGCATCAGTAATGCCGAATGTTTTCCAGAGATTCCATACCGGGCGAGGGGAAAACTCACCATAAGAGTCGCGCGCAGTTTCACCGTACACCATTCCAAGATAGCGGTTTCCGCCACCCTGAAGCATCTCTGCCATTTGCCCGAAAGGGATTCCAGATGCAGTTACAAACCATTCATCGGGGGTCATTTTGTTATATTGAAAGCTTTCGCCAAACCATAGTCTATCGACATAAGGGAAGAATCCGGTATATTGATTGGCCGGCCCCTCGAATAGGCTGTATTGGAGTGTAAATCAATTAAAGATCCTGGGCGATATTGTTCCAAAATCTTACGCATCCGCTTCATGACAGGCCTGTCAAAGGATACATCGTCCATATAGATCCCATCAATCTTATAATTTTCGAGCATCCAGCGTAAACCTTCGAGATAGTAATTGATCCAACGCGACGAGCCGACCAATACCAATGCCGCGTCTGAAATCTGACCGGGTAATTCGGTGTACCATGCCGGTTTGTAGTTTTCGATCAGATGTTCACACTCCCATGGAAGACCATAGCCTACGCCAGGTTCAAAAATCTGGTTTTTCAGGCTCATTAAAGCGTAGGTTTCGGCACAATGGGTTGTCAGCTCGCGAACAGTATAATAAAGTTTTACTTTTCGGTTTGCTTTGTGCTGTTCCTCAATGTGTTTTATAAGTGAATCACGGACAATAAACGGGTAATTTATAAACGGATTAAGCCTTCCTGCATGATGAATATTCCCGATATTGGCACCACCCTCCTCAGCCGCTTTTGTGAAATCTTTCGGGTCGGAGTGATAGTACCGTTCGGAGAAATGCTTGGCAGGATTAACCGGACGGACAGGCGTGATTAATAATTGGAATTCATATTTTACAGGGATTTTAGTTGCAATAAAGGGGCCGGTGGCAACTTTTAAAACAGCCGGCCCACCGTTGGTTCCTTCTTCGGTAATCCGTCCCTTTCCGCCATTCGACCAGTTTTTGGGGGCTCCCGGTTTGTAGTCGGCAATTAATGGGCCGTGATAGACATCACCGATAAATTCAACGTGTAACCCCGATTTGTCACCGCTAATCCAGTAACTGTCGTATGGACCTTTCCAGTCCCAGGAATGTTTTTCAGGACGCAAGCCACCACCAAAACCGGCTCCCATAAAATACTCAGATGATTCGGGGGTATAAGTCGTATTTAAACAAACATCCAGCACGGGAACATCCTTACCTGCTGCCGACAACTGAATGTTATATAAAATACATCCATCAAATTCCATGGTAGCCTCACACTTAAATTTTATCCCTTTTTGCTCTGAGGAAGCAGTCCATGCTATTTTCCCTGATGCGACCTGTTTAATTAGCAAATTATCAGAATAAAAAATTAGTCTCCCCGATTCAGTCAGCACTTCAAAACTAGCCGGTTTTGCCAATACCTGGCGGCTGTTAATTTCGATCGTTTCAGGCAACCCGTTTTTATTAATTACAACTGTCTTTCCTGACGCCTCAATGCTGTTACCTGATAATTTCATTTCATGATACGGCTTTACAGGAGAGTCATCCGTCCCTATTGTGGAGTTCAGCCAACGCAGCCGTGAGTATCTCCAGGTCTCTCCATCACCCTTATCCGCAAGAACCTGGTCATTTACATGGATCGTAACTTTTATTTTCCTTGGAGGGGTACCATCGGCAGTCAGGGTAGCTATACCGGTATATTCTCCCGGGTTTGCATTTTGAGGGATTTGTATACCGCACCACAAGGCCTGAACATTCCCCTTAGGTACATTCACCTCAAAACTGACAGGATTTCCGTCCCAGTTTGTACCTCCCTGATTAAAGCAGGTTACAGAGTCTTTGCTGATTAGGCCGTTAATTGATTTAAAATCGCTGAATGCCAAACGGACATTTTTGACTTCTGACCTGGCTGCCCAAACTCCGATTTGCCAGGTGTAATATTCGTTTTTGGCAGCATACCCTTCAAAGGAATTGGCCGCAGCTTTTTTTGCCCATCTGGCGGGAATTGTTGAAGGCAAACGGATTGGAAATACCCTGTCTTCAGTATAAATAAGGAAATTCTCTTTTTGTTTTTCTAAAATAAGTGCTATCTCCTTTTTTGTAGCAATGAGACCCATTGGGGTAAAAGCATCAAATGCTGAACGACTTTCGATGCGTTCAATCTTTGCCTCAGGAAGTGTTATTTTAATTTTTTCGACAGATGCTAACCAAAGCGGGTCACAGTTATAAACCGGAGGAAGATAGTCGTTCCAGGGCTTGCCATACCGCGCATCATCCCAAAGTCGGCGGAATTTATAGGGAAGGTAATAAATGTAATAGTCAGTTTCGCCGGGTTGAGGCTGGAAAGCGATTTTCCCTTTTTCAGAAGAGAATTCCAGTATGTGCACATTTGCAACTTCCTTTCCTGTTGAGACGCCATAAACAACCACTTTTTTTGTTTCCGGACGAAGGTCCGGGCGTCGCCAGGGAATTGTTGCAACAACAGCATTCAATTCTGATTTTTCAATTTTCACAACTGCCCGGTGATTACCCTTCATGTCGGGCATAAATGCAGAATCGGCAACCACAAAAGGGATACTATCTGGCGCAAATGAATCAAAGGGTGTCTGTCCGTTGATAATCTGCCCTTTAAGGTTGAATATTGAACTTCCCAAAAGAATCAGGAGGCTTAGTAAAGGCAAATATTTTCGCATGGTAGTCTTTTATTGAATTATGGTTTTTGCAATAATCCTGTTGAGAGTGGCAGCTTTGCAGTGAAAGCTAGCTCAGGATCGCCACGCCGTTGCATTGTTTCACAGAGTGTACGCAGACTTGGTTTGATTTTAAGGGTACTGCTTTTACCGTTTAATTCCAGCCTGACAGGTTTTCTGAAATCGATTATCCGGCTATCCATCAAAATGAAAGGTGCGGCCAGGTCTGTAGTGACGACAAAATGATTATCCTTGCAGGTTGCATCGAATTTCTTTCCGGTCTCCGGCTTTTGTACATGAAGCCAGAAGAAGTCGGAGATAACTGAATCGGTCAACAGCCAGGTAAGCTCACCGGGTACAGGGTTCCGGACGTTTGCATACATCTCAGCAATTTTATCGCGATCAGGAAGTCCCGAATGCGGGTGTCCCGCAACGATCTGGGTAGTCACCGGATAGATATCACTCCTGTCGCCACGTAAACTATTCACCTCTTTATCAAATTTTTTCACAAGTGCATACCTTCCATAACTGGTATCCTTTTCACCAACCATTGTCGTAAAAACGGTATTTCTCAATGTGACCGGACCTGAACCGTCGGCAGGAGCAGCAGCGCTGGCATGAATTGCGGCAAAATAGTCGGGCATTTTGGGACCTATTGCAAAAGCACCATATCCTCCATGAGAGTAACCCATAATAAATTTCTTGTTGGGATCGATATCCCCGAAAACTGAAAATTGACGAAGCAGATTCTGAATCAGGGGGTATGCATATCCTGTATAGAAACCGTTCCAGGTATTATCAGGTGCACGCAGCGCGACATAAATATAACCCCCGGCTTCAGGATGATCACGGTAATAAATCTGCATGTGCCGCCACTGACTGTCGTTTACCTCCTGAGGGGTATTGCCGCCACCGTGCATAGCCACAAACAGTGCCCACCCGTTTACAGGACGCGAACCCACCGTTTTAACGGTATAGGGACTTATATGGTCCTCAAAACGAACCTTCCGGTTATCAAAATCGCTCTTTAAGGAATCGTGGCTCAGTGAAGTCTTATAGCTCTCCCATGTGATTTTACGCACGGCCGGTTCATTAGTCAGAAGAAGTTTATCCAGTGAAGTTGAAAATTTCCACTGAGCCTGTTTTTCGGCAGGTGCCCGGAAGTAATCGTCAAGCTCCTTTCTGAGCTGTTGATCAGCCTTGTTTGAAAGAGGTTCTTTAATTATGGCAGGAGTATAAAACGATTTTACAAGAATCGGAACAGTCGGGGGACTACTCAGAAAAATTGACAACTTATCTGCATCACCGGTTCCGGTCGTAAAATATTGACGTCGTTTTAGGGCACCTTGTACCGATTCAACCAGATAGGTGCGCTGTTTAGGCAGCTGGAAGAACAAGTGATCATTCATGTCGGCAGTATCACCCTTGCTTGTTCCATCAAACTTCACTAGTGTATCTGCATGATCAGTAATGGTTACTTTGGCTGCCACCCGTTCACCAACAGGACGGTTAAATACATCCACCATCAGTCGCAGTCCGGAAATTACCTCAGGTTTGGATTTGGATGCATACCGTTCCGTGACGTTTACAGCGTTAACATAATCGACGTCTCTTGCCCACGTCAGCGGAAAGGTCAGTCCGGTTTTTTTAAAGCTTGTTGCATAAATCGCCTTTTTGCGGTCGTCTTTTATTGCCTGTGAAGCGTTATCGACAAACCAACCACGATTGAAACCAGCCGGATCCTGTTCTGCAGCCCCAGTGAAAAGCCACTCGCCGTCCCAGATTTCAACCCAGGTATGGTTGCCGCTGTTGTTGCTCCACAGCGGTGTGCCAGCGATGCGGGCAGGGACTCCGACTGCACGGCATGCGTCGACAAGCAGAATGGATAATCCTGTGCAAGTCGCAATTCCGCTCTGCATGGTCTCAAGCGGACCCTGATCGGCAGCGCGCCGTTTTGTTGAATATTTTACTTTCCGCAGCGTAAAGAGCTTCTCGTTCAGCACCTTAGCCACTTCAGATGGCGTTTTGCAATCCTTTATTAGGGGCATACAAATCTCGTAAAGTTGCTTACGCCAGTTTTCACGTGGCTCCGTCGTGCTCGCATAGGGAAGGACTTCATTTAGGAAAATATCGGATGGAATGGTTTTTGCCCAGGGCATTTCCTGTTTCGCTTTGTAGGCCATTGTCAGATTATCCAGAAGGAATTCAGCAGAAAGGGTTTGCAAATCCTTCGGAGGCATATTTTCAATAAGAAACTGAAGACCTTCAT
>CAIOOC010000235.1 GCA_903859795.1 uncultured Bacteroidia bacterium | reverse complement strand
CTTCGTAGATAATCCCTTCATCCATATAAAAAACCCTGCTGGAGATATTTCTGGCAAATTCCATTTCATGGGTTACAATAACCATCGTCATCCCTTCCCTGGCCAGTTTCCTGATTACGGCAAGCACCTCGCTGACCATTGTGGGGTCCAGGGCTGACGTAGGTTCGTCGAACAGCAGGATCTCAGGTTCCATGGCCATGCAACGGGCGATAGCGACACGTTGTTTCTGCCCTCCGGATAGTTCATCCGGGAAACTGTACGTTTTTTCACCAAGACCGACAAGCTTCAGCAATTCGATAGCCCGCTTATTGGCTTCGTCTTTGTTTAGGCCCAGAAGTTTTACCGGTCCTATAGTCAGATTCTCTAGTACCGACAGGTGAGCATAGAGGTTAAATGACTGGAAAACCATTCCCATCTTCTGCCGAAGTTTGGGAACGTTTGTCTTTTTATCAAGCAGCGGTATTCCATCAATGAAGATGCAGCCTCCGGTAGGGGTTTCGAGAAGATTCAGACAACGCAGGAATGTACTTTTTCCTGTTCCGGACGGCCCTATCACCGAAATAACTTCACCTTTGTGGATTTCAGTATTTAAATCCTTGATTACAATAAGTTCATCGTAATGCTTAGCCAGGTTTTTTACACTTATCATTTAGATTCCTCCTTTACTTTTGCCAAACGTCTTTTTTTCGGATCGACCGATATTTCTACATAATCCAGTGCCCAAGTGAGCAGCCACGCGATAGCCAGATAAAGAACCGCAGCCATAATGAGCGGGAAAAATGCATCAAAGGTGCGGCTGCGGATAATATCGCTTGCTTTGGTAAGATCCTGGACCGCTATATACCCGACAATAGAGGTCATTTTTACCAGAGAGATGAATTCCCCTTTATAAACAGGTAATACCTGCCTCATGGCCTGCGGCATGATGATATGAATGAAAGTCTGTATCTGGGTAAAGCCACCAGCAATCCCTGCTTCCTTTTGTCCTCTGTCAATGCTTTCGATCGATGATCTGAACATTTCGGAAACATAGGCTCCGAAGTTTAACCCGAAGGCAAAAACGGCAACAACCGCAGGGTTAATGTTCACCGATGCAAATACAACGTAGTAGATGATCATCAACAAAACCAGTACCGGTGTACCCCTTAGTATTGAGATGTAGAATCTTGCAGTCCAGGAGAGGATTTTCCTTCTGGACATCCTCATAAAACATACTAGCCCCCCGATTAGCGTCCCTACAATTGCGGCAAAGAAGGCAATGAGGATTGTAAGTTTAAGACCATCAATAATTAACAGGTATCTTTTCTCCAGAATAATGTTGTTATGAAAGCTTTCGGAAACTGTTTTCAGGAAGGATTTCTTCGCCTGTTTTCCGTCATTGTTGGTAAATGCTGTGAGATTTTTCTTGGTTGCAACAACAGCCGTTTTGAATTCGGAAAAGCTATCAGAGAAATTGATCTTTTTGCCCCGTTCTTCGGTAATAGCTATTCCGTCGCTTATCATATCGACCTTGCCCGCGGCAAGTGCTGGGATTAGTGAAGGGAATAACATCGAGACAAATTCAACTTTGTAATTTCGCCGTTGGGCAAATGTCTGAATCATCTCAATATCAAAACCTATATAAACCCCATTCGAGATCGATACGTAGGGAAGATCGTTTACATTGGTCCCTACCATTAGTTTTTTTCCTGCAGCAGGTGATTTAAACTCAGGCATTATCGCTTCATCAGCATCTGAAATGAACCACCTGTCGTAAATTTTGCTGTAAGTTCCGTCTTTCTTTATCTCCTTCAGAAAAATGTTGAATTCATCTTTAAGCGCCGGATTATTCTTATTGAAACCAACTCCCAATGGTAAACTCATCACATTGTCGGTCAATAAACCGAGATCGGTATTTTTCTTCATAATAAGTCTGGCCGTAATATGGTCAAGCATGGCCACATCTATTTTATCGCCTGAAAGTGCAGCCACCATGTCGGTACTGCCGTCGAAACGAAAGATCTTAGCCTTTGGATATTTTTTAGTCACCAATACATCATGGACAGTTCCCGTAAAAACGCCAATCCTTTTCTCTGCAATATCATCAAGAACAGCCATTTTGGTTACATCCGGAATAACCATATTATCCTTGCGGGCATAAAGGCTAATACCTGATTCATAATACGGATCAGAGAAATTAACCTGCTTCTTCCTCTCCTCTGTGATCATTAACTGGCACGTTACGATATCTATCTTATTGGTTGAAAGAGAGGCAAGCATACTCCCAAAGGGAATATCAACAGGTTCGAATGTCATTCCCAGATAGGCGGCAAACCGTGCAGGAAGTTCTATATCAAATCCCACAAGGTTTCCGTTTTGCCGTATGGCAGAGGGAAGTCCTCCATCGCCTACCACCCCGACTTTTAGGATTCCATTTTTACCGGTAGTCTTGATTTCAGGCATTTCAATTTCTCCCTTTTCCATCCAGCGGCTGACCATACCGTCGTATACATTGTTTGCCCTGATCTCCTTGAGGAACGCATTAAACTTATCCCTGAGCTGGGTTTTATCCTTATTGAATGCTGCTGCAATCGGAACTGTATAGAGATTTGGGGCAAAAACAGCCAGATCAGGGTTTTTTTCGAAGATATCTTTCAAGGCGATATGGTCTGAAAATGCTACATCAATCTTGTTTGACTTCAGTGAAGTAATAATATCCGGAACGTTCTGGAAGGTTAGGATTTTGGCGCCAGGGAAATCTCGATTGGCGTATGTGTCATGAATAGAACCTAATAACACCCCAATCCGTTTGTTTCGGACATCATCGAGTTTGCCCAGTTTGTCTGATGTGGCGGTTCCGATATTCTTTTTCATAGCAATGATACATGCTGATGCAGAATAGTACGAATCTGAAAAGTTAATTTGTTTTTTCCTCTCCTCAGTGATCATCATACTACACGCAGCCATATCAATCTTACCGGTTTTTAACGAGGCAAGCATGCTGGAAAAGACAAGATCGACAGGTTCAAAGGTTTTGCCAACATAGGCTGCGAAACGTTTTGAAAGCTCAATATCAAAACCTGAATTTTTACCATTTTCAATTCCCGAGTGCGGAAAACCGACACTGCTTACTACACCGACCGTAAGTACTCCATTTTTACCCGGTGTTTCTATCTTAGGCATCAGATAGATGCATTTAGTCATCCAGCGGTTAATCATGTCGTCATAAACCCCGTTGGCTTTTATCTCTTTCAGAAAGGCATTAAACTGATCTCTGAGCTTGATATTGTCTTTGTTAAATCCGACACCCAGCGGATTTGAGTAAATATCACTTTCCAATATCCCTATTTCGGGGTTTTTTTTCAGGATCTCCTTTAATGTTACGTTGCCGATCAGAGTTACGTCGATCTTGTCGGAAATTAAGGCAGTTATCATATCCGGAACAGACTGATATTGAAGTGTTTCAGAATTAGGGTAGTTTTTTCTGGCATAGCTGTCATGGACAGTGCCAAGCATAACGCCAATCCTTCTGTCTTTGATGTCCTTACCTGATTTCATTTTGACTTCAGGTTTTCCATTTTCCTTTTCAGGCAGGCTTCTCACCAATGCCGCTATTCCGCTTGGATAGTAACTGTTTGAAAAAAGCACTTTTTTTGAGCGTTCTTCGGTGATTGAAAGCCCGGCACCGATCATATCCACTTTCCCGGATATCAGGGCAGGGATCATTGCGCCAAATTCCATATCCACGAACTCTATTTTTTTGCCCAGAAACATAGCGACCCTTGATGCAAATTCAATGTCGAATCCTGCAAGTTTATGGTTTGAGTCATAAAATGACATGGGCTCAGTAACTGCTGCTGTTCCAAACCTCAGAACTCCCTTCCCACCGTTCAGAGTAAGCTCCGGCATTGGAGAAGGATTTCCCTTTTGGGGGAACCACCGTTTCATCATGTCGTTGTATGTACCATCAGCTTTCAGGGCAGACAGAACTGTGTCCATCGCTGTTTTGAGCTCTTTGCTATCTAATTGAACAGCAAATCCATATTTGTCACCAACGAGGAATTCGGAGAGCACTGTAATCCCTTCATTTTTTCCGGCAATGTTTTGCAGGATGGGCTGGTCGTAACAGGCAGCATCAGCTTTCCCGTCCCTTACAGCAATTGCGCAATCAAGGACACTGTTGTAATACTTGATCCTGGCATCAGGAAATCGTTTGAGTACAAACTGATCGGCTACGGTACCGGTTGGAACAGCAAAAGCCTTTCCCCCTTCCAGCATCTTTAAACTGGTAATTTGGTTTTCCTTTTTGCTGCATCCGCAAAGTGAGAGTATGAAAAGGAAAAGGAGCAGGTAGTTACGGTTTTTCATGCGTGTATAATTTGTTTTTTAATGGTCGGATGGAATTAACTTGGTTGATCTTCGATTCGCATGAAGTTAATTATCATTTCAATTTGTGATATTTAAATCATGCTTATTTCATGTGATTCGTTTGATCAGGTGTTGAAAATGGAATTCGAACGATTCCGATCATCAAAATTAACGTTTTATTTTTGTTATATCCGGGTTTTTAAGTCAAAAGTTCGACCCAAAGTGACCGATATTCTTAACAGTGTTTTAGCAACAGCATCCGTTAAATACAGGATTCGCTGGTTTAGTCTGGGAGGAGCATTAAATTATATCTGGGAATTCAACCAGCCTAAGAACTTATCGTCATCAAACCAGCCAATATATTATTTAAATATGGCCTTTTATTTTTGATGCAGAGATAAGTTGACCACCGGTTAAGAATATTCATGTTTGGTTTGTTTCCTAGCTTCCAAAACGGTATCCAATACCCGATTCGGTATTGAGTAATGTAGGTTTTGTTGGATCGTCCTCTATCTTTTTTCGCAACTGAGCCATGAAAACTCTCAGATATTGGGTTTGTTCCAGATAACCCATGCCCCAAATCTCTTTTAAAATAAACTGGTGTGTTAACACACGCCCCTCATTTTTTGCCAGCAGGGCCAACAACGAAAATTCTGTTGAGGTGAGTTTTAATAATTTGTCATTTTTTCTGACCATATGACTTGACAGGTCGATGGCTAATGTCCCGAAAGTAAGGATCGGATCATCCGATGGCCCCATACTTTGCCGGATAGCCACACGTATCCGGGCAAGCAATTCGCCTGTTCGGAATGGTTTGGTCAGGTAATCATTTGCCCCGTTATCAAGTGCATGTATAATGTCCTCCTCCGAGCTTCGTACCGATAGGATAATGATTGGCTTGAGGTACCATTCACGAAGTTTTTTAAGAATATCTATTCCGTCGGCATCTGGAAGACCAAGATCCAGTATAATCAGAACGGGATGGGTAGTAGCGGCATGAATCAGTCCATCTTTCCCGGTTGAGGCTTCCGAAATTTTATATCCATTTGCCGAGAGTGTGATCTCGAGCAACCGGCGTATTTGAACCTCATCGTCAATAATGAGTATGGTATCTGCGTTGGTCATTGAATGTCATTTTAAATATTCTGGGTTAACTCCTGTATTTTTACAGGGATTTTTATGATAAACTTTGCGCCGCCGTTTGCTCTGTTCTCCGCTATAATAGTCCCGTCTTGTGCTGCGACGAAACCTTTAACTATTGACAATCCCAATCCTGTACCACCCGCTATGGCATCTTTCCCCCTGTAAAATTTATCAAAAACAAAGGTCAGTTCAGCAGGGTTAAAGCCGGGACCTCTGTCCATTACCTGGATATTAAGAAATCCGTTGTCAACAAAAATCTTTAACCTGATCACACTACCAGCCGGAGCAATTTGAGTGGCATTGAGTATTAAATTGTGCAAAACCTGTTCGATCAGTCCAAAATCTACCAATACCAGAGGCATATCGGAAGGAATGACTGTCGAAAGCTTGAAGGGTTTTAATTCAGATTGCAGTGTCTCAGCTACATTGTTGGACAAATCGTGAACATCGCACCAGTCAGGCCTTGGTGTTATGTGTCCTGATTCAAGTCTTGACATATTTAAAAGATTCTCGATCAATCGGTTGAGCCGAATGGAGGCGATACTGATTTCTGTATAAAGTTTTTGCCGTGTCTCTTCCGGATAGTTTTGTGACATTAGAGTGTCTGAGGCTCCCAGAATGGTGGCGACAGGGATCCTCAGCTCATGAGAGATCGAATTGAAAAGTGTCTTGTACAATTTTTCAGATTCGCTCAGAATGTAGGTGTTTTTTGCGGCATTCCGTAAATATTCGCGTTCGTACTTTCCAGATATTTGTGAAAGACAGGCCTCCCAGAATTGTTCTTCTCCCTGGGTAAAAACCTGGGGTTGTTTAACGGCTATAACCCCCATATTTCCCTTATTCCCTGACATAGGATAAAAAGTATGAACGTTGGAAGGTAACGTATTGGTATATTTTCCTGCGGGAGACGAATTCTTAAATACCCAGTTTGCTACACTGAAATCGTTTTCCGATAACAGGATCTCTGTTCCTTGCTGGACCCGGACGTCGAGTTGGTTTATATCGGTTTTAAGGATTATTGCGGAGTCGAGGTTGAAATACTTCTGGACATATTTCATAGCGATTTGGGATACTTCCTCCATTCCTGAAGCGGTATTCAACTCCTTGGTAAGTTGGTATAAGGCATGTGTCCGTTCTTCCCTGACCCTGATTTTCTGTTCCT
This sequence comes from uncultured Bacteroidia bacterium, assembly GCA_903859795.1. Classification (GTDB taxonomy): domain Bacteria; phylum Bacteroidota; class Bacteroidia; order Bacteroidales; family Prolixibacteraceae; genus JAAFHB01. The sequence goes on along the minus strand of CAIOOC010000235.1, from coordinate 181 downwards.
GTCGCCGAACTCTTGATGTAAGAATGCCGTTCAGCAGAGCGATTATGAAAAACATAATCAGCATTAACAGATCTTCTGGTTTGCCTACATGGAGGGTGAACTGTGGAGGGATAAAGAGATAATCCCAGATTACAGCACTTAAAGCTGCAGCAAGAAAAATCGGCCCGGATCCAAAGAAAAT
>CAIOOC010000234.1 GCA_903859795.1 uncultured Bacteroidia bacterium | reverse complement strand
GGCATACGAGATAATGAGCGGTGACTGGAGTTCAGACGTGTGCTCTTCCGATCTATAGTAAGGCTGACCCACCGTTGAACGGAAAGGGGCAAGAATACCTCTCCAGGAATCACCATGCGCCCAGTAAGATGTTGGGTTGGCATCAATATAGGTCACCTCGTTTTTAAGTGTGGCGAAGTTTACTCCGACATTATAACTAAGGGCTCCGGCTTTATTCGACCAGTTGGCGGCAAATTCAAATCCTTTGTTCGAAATTTCACCCTCATTGATAAGCGGAGCGCTAACCCCGTAAGTGGCTGTCCATTTGGTATCCTGCTGTTTAATCAGGTCGAACGTTTTTTTCATGAAATAATCTGCCGTAATACTCAACCTCTTTTTAAACATCAGCAGGTCGATTCCGAGGTCTGTCTGTCGGGTGGTTTCCCACGAAAGGTTTGCATTGTAGGCACTCGAAACGTATGCAGCGGATGAGTATGGGGCTCCATTACCAACCTGATAGGTATAATCGCCTGTCAGACTTGGATAGCCATAATACATTCCGATTGAACCCAGGTTACCGATCTTACCCCAGCTGGCCCGGACTTTTAAAAGATCAATCATCGAAACTTTGAACCATGGCTCTGAAGTTATTTTCCAGGCTCCGGTTACTCCCGGATAATCTTTTGCACGGTTACCTACTGCAAGACGTCCTGCGATATCACGACGGTAACTGGCGGTAGCAAAATAGCGGTCTGCATAACTGTAAGATACACGTCCTACATACGACATATTGCGGTCTTTATATTCACCATCCCATGGACGGTCTTTTGAGAAAGTCTGTGCATTTACCAGGTATTGTGCCCATGCATCTTCACGTGTGAAATCGCGGGCCGTAAGACCAAAACTTCTGCTTGCATCTTCCTTCGACATCGTGGATGCCATCAAACCAATGTTGTGTTTGTCAAATACACGGCTATAATTGATTGTATTCTCCCAAATCCAGTGATAATCCTTTCCGGTATTGTAATCCAGACTGTTCTGGTTATTTGGTTTGCCTGGCTCAGGGCGCAGGTAATTGAAATTTTTATAAAATGAATTGAACCCGCGGTAAGCGAATCTTGAAGTGATCTCCAGACCTTTAATGATATCTGTCAGGTGCAGTTCTGAAGTTGAAAGCAAATTGCTGTTGCGCACATAGCTCTGGTTTCTGAGTAAAGAGGCGAGTGGATTTACTACGTCTCCATGGATCCCAAGGTAAGGCGAATCTACAGGGCCAACGCCTCCAAATTTGCCATTAGCGTAATAGGGAGTTGCTGCCCGGGGCATATAAATGGCAGACAGAATCGTTCCAGTGTACCCACTTTGAGTATCTGTTCCGCGGTTATCATTATTAATCCAGAACAGATCTTCCTTGAATTTCAGGTATTTATTGATCTGGTAGCTTGAATTGAAGCGTAGTGTGATATTTTGACTATACGTATTAACCAATGTTCCATCCTCTTTTTCGTACTTGGCCTGAAACATCGTGGTTAGTTTGTCAGTCCCCCCGTTTACCGTAACAGTATGACGCTGAACCGCTGCTGTTCTGAATACTGTACCGATCCAGTTGGTGCGGGTTACCTGGTCGTTCGGATTTTTTGTTATATCCCAGCCCGAAAGCGGGGTCATTCCGGCATTGGTGTAAGCCAGGTTCGAAACCTTCGCTTCATCGCTTGCTGTCAGAGACTGCGGTAATTTCCATGCAGATCTCACTCCGTAGAAACCATTGTATTCGATAGTTGGTTTGCCCTCTTTGGCCTGACGGGTAGTAATCAGGATTACACCTGCCGAACCGGCGTGAGCTCCGTAAATAGCTGCTGATGCCGCATCCTTAAGAATCGTGATTGATTCAACATCTTCCGGATTGAAAGGAGCATCGGGAACGCCATTCACAACATATAATACACTTTCGGTTTTCGATCCTGTACCACGGATTGTAACTGCAGGCCCAGCCCCAGGCTGACCGCCCTGGTTTACAACTGTCACACCCGGAACATGTCCCTGAATCATCCCGGCAACACTAAGCTGAGGAGTCTCTTTCAGCTTATCAATGTTCTGAACAACAGCAACAGCAGCAGATAGGTCCTGCTTTTTTGTAGTTCCATAACCGATTGCAACCACCTCTTCAAGGCCGATAGTCTCCTGATTCAGTGTAACATTTACTGTACTCTTGCCCTGGACGCTAACCTCCTGGCTTTGCATCCCTATAAATGAGAATACAACCGTCTTTGCATCCGCAGGAACAGTGAGACTGAATCTGCCTTCTGCATCGGTGGTTATTCCGACAGTAGTACCTTTTACAACTACCGTTACCCCGGGAAGTGGAGTACCAGTCTGATCAGTAACCCTCCCCGAAATCTTCTGACTGTTCTGTTGTTCAGAGGATGAAACGGAAAGATCTGAAGATTTAACGATTATATTCTTTCCAATAATTTCATACGTCACGGCATCTTTGCCGAAGACTGTTGCCAATACATCATCAATTTTGCTGTCAGTCAAATCGACTGAAACCTTTTTCTGATCGTTGATCTGCCCTTTGTTGTAGAAAAAGAAAAACTCTGATTGCTTTTCAACTGCATCAAAAACCTCGGCAATGGTGGCATTCTCCATTTTGAGGTTCAGACGGGCAGTTTGCGAATATACACTTGCTGTTGCCTGGGTAATAGTAATCACCAAAATAGCTAAGAATAGTTTCATAATCCGTGACATTTTTTTAAACAGGAGTTCCCTCCCCCTGTTAAGATTGGGTTTTTTTTTCATACTTTTGAATGTTTTTAAATAAATAAAATGATTTATCGTTTTTCGCCCCCGCGGGCGTTTTTCTGCAACGGGAATAGGTGAGACTATTTCCGTTGTTTTTGGCAGTTAATTCATCCTGATTCATCTTCCCATAGGCCTTTTCGCTGTTTAGTGTTTATTTAGATTTGTAATTATAATTTAACATTTCAACAAAATTCAAAAAAACATACAATATGTTACAAATCAATTGCATATAAGTTACATTTATATTGCCCTATATACAGTATAGATATTATATACTGTAATTTAATAGTTTCATTCCAGCCACACTTCGCGATCCTTGATCGTATAGGTTAGTTTTACACTGCGTTTGAGTGTTTCAAAAGCATCGAGTAAATCCTGGTCATAGCTGAACATTCCCCTGAAACGCAGGTTAGCAAGTTTTGGATTCTGAATATGAATTTTAATGTCGTAAAGTCGTTCCAGCTCGGTGATAATCGTTTTTAAATCGGCATCTTTAAACAGAAATTTTTCGCTTCTCCATGCGCTGAATCTAGGTGCATCGACTTGACCAACAGTAATTTTACCGTCACTTATCTGATATAGTGCCTGCTCGCCGGGTTTAAGGTTTGTTGTTGCAAATCCTTGTTTTGGGGAAGAAAGTTCAACAGACCCCTCTTCAAGAGTCGTAGTTACCAACTCTTCTTCGGGATAGGCTTTTATATTAAATGAAGTTCCAAGCACCCTTACGGTCTCGTTTTTCGTAATAACATAAAAGGGCTTTCCTGCGTTTTTTGCGACTTTAAAATATCCTTCACCGATTAGTTTTACCTCCCTCTTATCCGAAAAGTCGGTGGTTGCATAACTCAATGTAGATTCCGCATTTAACCATACTTCGGTACCATCGGCCATGTTCAGAATTGCGATATGTTTCCGTGGTGCAGTGACCGAATTCCAGGTTATGACCTGCTTTGAATCATGATTTATACCGATGTACCAGCCAATGGCCAGCATAACAGGTCCAATGAATATTGCTGCAATTCTCAGGAACTTCAGTAGTCTATGGTTATGGTCCAGTTGCAGTGCGTTTTGGTTAATAATGGAGTCTTTAACAGCTATCTTGTCAAGCTCAATCTCAGATTTGGTAAGCGGTTGAGGACAATTTTCCCATGTTTTTAACGCCTCACTAAAAATTCTCCTGTTTTCATCCGATAAGTTACGCCATTGGTTCAGCTCTTCAATTTCTACAGGGTTGCAGTTTCCTGAAAGAAAGGCGGCGATTTGCTGATAAATATCGGGTATTTGATGTTCCATTTAATGGTGTCGTATAATTTTTATAAATCTAAGACGACAACGATGTTATTTACCCTGTAACGAATTTACTGTTTTTTCGAAAAAAGAAAGATTAATAAATGAATGTGCTGTTGATCAGATAGTTTAAGTCTTAATTTTTTTAGGGCAATACCCATTTGCATCTCCACCGTTTTGACCGATATTCCGAGTTTCTGAGCAATATCGCTGTAACGTAAATCTTCGAACCTGCAGAGGATAAATATCTCGCGGCATTTATCCGGCAACTCGTTTATCGCATTATTTATCTGTGCATTTAGCTCTGATTCTTCAATTAAGTCATGACCTTCAGTTTCAAATTTTGGACCTACCTGGTTCAGATATCTTGATTCAACAAGCTTGTGTTTCAGGAAGTCAAGGGAGCTGTTTTGCACCGATTTGAAGAGATACCCTTTTAGCGATTGCTGAATCTGTAGAGAGTTCCTTTTTATCCACAGATCCACAAAAACCTGTTGAACAATTGAGCGCGATTCATCCAGATCGCGGATGTATTTATTCGCAAAGTAGCAGAGCGGAGAATAGTACAGGTCGAATGCTTTGGTAAAAAACGCCTCATTACCCTGGCAAATCTTTTGCAATAACTCAGAGTCAGCATTCATTCTTGTGGATAATTTGGCTTAGGTTTTTCATTGAGATTATGAGATTCACAAATATATACAAATTAAAGGCAAGGCGCCAAATATTACTATAATGTTATCATTGAGAATTGTAGCTAAAAAGTTGACAGTTAATCGAAAGAAATATAATTTTGCACTTTTATAAATTGAATATTAATAATATTTGTTTGCGACTTCGTCATAGGGATTATTGGAACCCTATTCACCATCTGTTATTGCGGTTTGGTATTCATCATCTGAAACCGATCTGTATCATTTTTTCCATACACTACTGAACTATTTTACCAGTTTTTAATCTGATATTTGTATAAAGGTTCAAGGTTTTAGTTTTAGTTTCGACTGTTTGGAGAAGCCGCTTTTTTTATAACTTTACGAACAAAATAAAAAATTCATTGTTAATGTAATATTGATTGATTTTAATTAAAAACACTTATAAGCTAAGATGCCGCAAGATTATATACCTGTATTGATTCAAACGCTGATTGTTTTTGGTTTTGTAATAACTACGATGGTCGCAACCCATTTTTTAGGACCAAAGCGTTACTCCAAGGCCAAACTGGAGAATTTTGAGTGTGGAATTGAAGGATTGGGAAATGCCAGAAGCCCTTTCTCGGTTAAGTATTTTCTGATTGCTATTCTCTTTGTTCTTTTTGATGTCGAAGTGATATTTATGTATCCCTGGGCAGTGAATTTCAGAACACTAGGGAAAGAAGGCTTCCTCGATATGTTTTTGTTTATGATGCTTGTTCTGGCAGGTTTCGTTTACATAATTCTCAAGGGCGCTTTAAAATGGGATAAGCATTAAGGTTTGCTTAAAACAAGTAATTCATGTTAGAGAAAGATAAAATAAAATTAGCTCCGACCCTTGCCGAGACTCCTGAAGGAATCTCCGGTCAGGGATTCTTTGCCACTTCGATGGAAAAGGCGGTAGGTCTGGCCCGCAAGAACTCCTTATGGCCACTACCATTCGCTACCTCATGTTGTGGTATTGAATTTATGGCTACAATGGGTTCCCATTACGACCTTGCCCGTTTTGGTTCCGAAAGGCTTAGCTTTTCACCGCGCCAAAGTGACCTGCTTATGGTGATGGGTACTGTTGCAAAAAAAATGGGTCCCGTATTGCGTGAAGTATATATTCAAATGGCTGAACCTAAATGGGTTATTGCTGTTGGTGCATGTGCTTCAAGTGGGGGTATCTTTGATACTTACAGCGTTTTACAGGGCATTGACCGGATTATTCCGGTCGATGTTTATGTTCCAGGCTGTCCACCCCGCCCCGAACAAATTATTGACGGTATTATAAAAATTCAGGAACTTGTTGGAAATGAGTCATTAAGAAGAAGAAATTCAAAGGAATATCAGGACTTAATGGACTCCTATAATATCGAATAAAATTCACTGCACTTTACGAGGTCAGCTTCGGAAGGTGCCATTTGTTTAAGGCAGGAGACTGCTGATAGATTTAATAGTAAGTATCTTCTAAAATATATTTTGTGTTCCAGATCATTCCAGAAAGAAACCAGTTAGTCGTTGCAAAATTGACCGAAAATTTTGGCGAAGCAATAATTCACGATGAAATGCTCTCCGATATGCTATGCATTACGGTCAGCAAGGAGGTTATACAACAGGTGCTGCTTTCCCTACACGATGACAACGAATTACAGTACAATTTTCTGACTACCTTGTGTGGAATGCATTACCCTGACAAAGACGAACTTGGGGTTGTTTATCACCTGCATAGCTTTGTAAATAATCACAGGATACGGATCAAAACTGCGACCGCACTTTCTGATCCGCGTATTCCTACCGCCACCTCGATATGGCCATCAGCAAACTGGATGGAGCGTGAAACGTACGATTTCTTTGGGATACTCTTTGAAGGTCATCCGAACCTTAAACGTATTTTGAATGTTGACGATATGACGGACTTTCCGCTCCGAAAAGACTTCCCGCTTGAGGATCAGACACGTGAGGATAAGGATGACAGCATGTTTGGAAGGTGATCCGGAAGGAGATATGAGTTATGAGTTATGGAAATATCATTAAGAATACTAAATTTTTCTGTCCTCAGGGAGGTCAAATGTTTATAGAAGAAATTACAAATCATAAATGGCAAAAGGAGTTAATACCGATTATTGGGATAAAGACATAGTCAAGGCTGAGGAGCCAAAGGAGTATAACACCCTCAACGTAGGTCCTACTCATCCGGCAACGCATGGTGTATTTCAGAATGTAATGCTTATGGACGGCGAGTTTATTGTCAGTACCGAGCAAACAATCGGCTATATCCATAGGGCATTTGAGAAGATTGCCGAGCGACGCCCTTTTTATCAGGTTACTCCGCTTACCGACCGGTTAAATTATTGCTCTGCACCAATTAATAATATGGGCTGGCACATGACAGTCGAGAAATTACTTGGCATTGAAACCCCCAAACGGGTCGACTATCTGAGAATTGTGATTATGGAGTTAGCCCGTCTGGCCGATCACATCATTTGTAACAGTGTCATTGGCGTGGATAGCGGTGCTCTGACAGGGTTCACATATATTTTCCAGGACCGTGAATTCATTTACGAAATCTATGAAGAGATCTGTGGATCGCGCCTTACAACCAACATGGGAAGGATTGGAGGTTTCGAGCGTAATTTCAGTCCGAAGGTTTGGGATAAGATTCGTCATTTTCTGAAGACGTTCCCGGCCAGATTAAAAGAGTTTGAGAACCTGCTGGCCAGGAACCGCATTTTTATGGATCGTACGATTAATGTTGGTGCCTTTGCCCTTGACCGTGCACTTGCCTATGGCTTTACCGGTCCAAACCTGCGGGCCTGCGGTCTGGATTATGATGTCCGGGTGATGAATCCGTATTGTTCGTATGAAGAATTTGAATTTACTGTTCCCGTCGGACAAAGTGGTGATACATACGACCGTTTTATGGTTCGTCAGGAAGAGATGAAACAAAGCATGAGCATTATTCAGCAGGCACTGGATAAACTGGATAAAATGGAGGATAAGGAGACCTATTATGCCAGTGACCCCCGTTTTGTTCTTCCCCCGAAAGAAAAGGTTTACAATAATATGGAAGCGCTGATCTGGCACTTTAAAATTGTGATGGGGGAGACCGACATTCCGGCAGGAGAAGTATATCATGCAATTGAAGCGGCAAACGGCGAACTGGGTTATTATCTGGTTAGCGATGGCGGGCGTACCGCCTCAAGGCTTCATTTTCGGCGGCCGTGTTTTATATATTATCAGGCCTATCCCGAAATGGTGCAGGGAAACATGTTATCCGACGCAATTCTTACAATGAGTTCAATGAATGTAATTGCGGGGGAATTAGATGCATAATTTTGTAAAGACGTTCCATGCAACGTCTCCACAATGAATCAATGAAAAAATAAATATAATGCAGGATAAAATCAACAAGCCTGAATTTAATCGTGAAACCCTTGATCTGGTGAAACAGATTATCAAACGGTATCCCCCTGGCAGACAGAAATCTGCCTTGTTACCGGTGTTACATATTGCCCAGTCAGAGAATAACGGGTGGCTAAGTCCTGAAATGATGGATTATGTAGCCTCTTTGTTGGATCTTCTGCCAATCGAAGTGTATGAAGTGGCATCTTTTTACAGCATGTTCAATCTTAAACCTGTCGGTAATTGTGTGATTGAAGTATGTCAGACCGGGCCATGCTGGTTAAACGGAGCTGAAAAAATTCTTTCTCATTTTGAAGCAAAGCTTGGAATCAGGCCGGGTGAAACAACCGAAGATGGAAGGTTTACCCTTAAAACTGTTGAGTGTCTTGCCGCTTGCGGGAATGCTCCGGTTATCCAGGTAGGTACAGAATATCACGAAAACCTGACGACTGACAAGGCTGACGAACTGCTGGAAAAATGGAAACGTGAAAATAAGATTTCGCATAAAAATCCTTACCTGTAATAGATGGCAACACAGATCTTACTAAAAAATATTGAGGTACCCGGTCTAGCCGAATTTCAGGTATACAGGAAATTGGGTGGATATACTGCCGTTGAGAAAGCATTAACAACCCTGACTCCCGATCAGGTCACTGATGAAGTGAAGAAATCGGGTTTAAAGGGTCGTGGGGGAGCGGGTTTCCCTACAGGAATGAAATGGAGCTTT
>CAIOOC010000233.1 GCA_903859795.1 uncultured Bacteroidia bacterium | reverse complement strand
TAGAAACTGAAATAGTCGGAGCCAGATTGGTTAAATTTGTACCGTTCGGAACGGTAAGACTTACTGTATAATTATTGTTATTAATAATTCCGCTTACCGATGGATTTAATCCGGAGAGTGTAAATGAAGTAATTAACTTTTCAGAACTTTGAGTTGTTGCTGTACTGCTTGGCTGAGCAGCAAAATACCACCAACCCAATCCGATGATAACTAGCACCACGACGATAACGATAACCCACGTTGTTGTTGTTTGATTATTTGTCATAATTTTTATTTCTCTTTTATTTGAATACACCTTTAGTTTTGTTTGACCCGATAAGATAGATTTATCAGCATTACACAATTCAAAAGAACAACGGCCCCGACTATTCCCTGCTGTAGGGAATTTGTGGCATATGTAAGCCAGATACCAAACAATGCCGCTACTATTACCCCAATTACCATAATTACATTATTCATATATTTTATTTTTTTTAATTAATGATTAGCTTTTTCACAATCTTACCTAAAATATAAAATGCAAAATAATAGATATAATAGCTAAGACTAAAAGTATATGGATTAATCCGCCAAGTGGAAATAAAAAAATTCCAAGAAGCCAAAGAACTACTAGTATAATCCCACATCAAGATCGGCAAGTTCAACGGAATCCTGACATGGGCCCCAGACCGCTTGAGCAGAAATGCGGGCGACTTGGGGTCTTTAGTGGATTTAATGGATCAAGGACTGTTAACCGAGATTCGGACAAACGGACAACGGTTCGCCAACAACCCAAATGAAAAATTCTTGCTCATGATTCTGTGCAGCCAGGCGAAACTGGAAAACGACAATAAAAGCTTAAATGTTAAACGCGGACTTAAAACCCGATGTGAAATGGGTTGGCGGCCGGGAACCGCTTTGACCGGATACTCAAATGAAAAAAGAACCGATAGAAAATGCCAGGTTCTGGTGGATCTAGAAAGAGCCCCAATAGTTAAACAAATGTTTGAAAAGATTGGCAATGATCACTGGTCTGGTTCAAGACTTTACCACTGGCTAAAATTTGAAATCAATTTTAAGACGCGCGGAAACAAAAACCTTTCACGCGGAAATTTATACAGAATCCTGCAAAATAGTTTTTACCACGGAGTTTTTGAATATCCGGGAAACAGCGGTAATTTATACAATGGAAAACACGAGCCGCTTATCACCAAAGAATTATTCGACAAAGTTCAAGAACAACTAACAAGGAATCCAATGAACCGGGAGACCAGAGAGTTTGCCTTCACTAGACTGATGGTTTGTGGAACGTGCGGATCAGGAATAAGTGCATGTGAAAAATACAAAAAATTAAAAAACGGCACGGTCTCAAAATATATTTATTACGGATGCACGAAAAGCAAAAACCTACATTGTGATAACGGATACATCAGGGAAGAGGATTTAATTAAACAACTAGTAGAAATAATTGACCAGATTGATGTTAACGAGCTTGGAATAAAAAATAAATTCCAGGATGAGGTGAAAAGATACAACGTGTTTCAAAGCCGGGTGCTCAAAATTGAGGGCAAGCAAGATAATAAAGATATAGAAGTAAAAAGCTACATTAAATACCTGC